>NZ_JAVRCA010000026.1:42782-75941 GCF_034530995.1 Nostoc sp. DedQUE04
CATAACAGACCGATGTATTGGCATAACAGACCGATGTATTGGCATAACAGACCGATGTATTAACATAACAGACCGATGTATTGGCATAACAGACCAATGTATTGGCATAACAGACCGATGCAATTACAAAACTGTTAGACGACACTAAAAACACGTGAGTTCGACAGACCTCTCCCTCCCAGCCTCCCTCTCCTGTTAGGAGAGGGAGGAGTAACGAAAAAAGAAAAGTTTTTTCCCCTCTCCTGGTAGGAGAGGGGCTGGGGGAGAGGTCAAAATAGCACCCGTCGAACTCACGTTAAAAACCATGAGGAGCATTAAAATTTCTAACGCTCTAAAGCTGAAGTGTCACTAGTCGGAATACAATCAGAAAATGATGCAGTTTTGTTAGTAAAGACTGCACTAGAAAATAGTGGAGGTTAAAGCAATGGATGAGCGCGATCGCTACTTACGAATCGCTCTGGTTCTTGTTGGCATAGCTTTTCTACTTATATATCCGCTAACTCAAGTCTGGGCATCAGGCTGGTTATGGCAACCAGGTCAGCACGAATACGAACAGATGATCGTTGGTGTTTATGCGACACTTGGTGTATTTTTGCTGTTGGCTTCAAGGCAACCAGAAGCTCACCTCAGTTTGATCTGGTTCACCGTCATATCAAGTGCAATCCACGGGCTGATCATGGCGGTACATGCAGTAATTGACCCTGTTGAACAGGGACATCTGTTTGGTGATGTTCCAGCATTGTTCTTGGTAGCGATCGTCCTTGGCTTTTTAGCGCCCCGCAAAGTGGTGTCAAGTACATGAACGGGCATAGAATGTCTGGGTATTTTCCATCATTAAAGAGATACAGCACATTTTAGATAAATATAAAACCCAAAACCTTGTAGAGACGTAGCACTGCTACGTCTTTACGTGTATTCGATTAGAGCGCAATTTGCTGTCAGCAGCTATTGGTCTATCTAAATAGCTGATTAACCAAAGTTTTACCCCACCCTAACCCTCCCCTTATAAAGGGGAGGGAACTAGATTTTCCGGTCTCCCCCCTTATAAAGGGGGGATTAAGGGGGGTAATTCAACTTGTGTGTACACCGTAGCCTTTTAGGAGAGAGAAATAGAAGTGAGGTTTTCCAGATGCCGTGAAAAGTCAGTTCTACAAGAAGTAATTAATCCTAACTCCAGATAGATATCAAGGGGTAAGAATGAGTGCTATTTGTAACCAAAGTATTTATTAAATTTAGTGAGACTTTAACAGCCAGTAAAAGAAGCATGACTACAGAACAGCCGTTAATACTTGACGCTGCCAGCGACGAATTCATTTCAAAAATTGGTTCAAGTGCGCCTGTTCTTGCTAGTCAAAAAGGATTCTGGAATGGAGTCAGAGTTAGCTATTACGAGTACCACAATGCTGTTGAGACTCCTGAGCATTGTTTCTCGCAGCATTTGATCACAATTCATCTCAATCACGCCGTCGCGATCAAAGAGCAATTGCTGAATGGTCATTTACGATGCGCGAGCTTCAGCAACGGCGATATTTGTTTAACTCCTGCAACTGCTCCTGTATCAGTGCGTTTACAGGATGCAAGCGAGTGGATTGCTCTACACCTTGAACCTACGTTTATCGAGCAGATCGCGGCGGAAGTGGTCGATCCGGATCGACTTGAGATTATACCCCAATTCAAGTTAAATGACCCGTTAATTTATCAAATTGGAATTGCTCTAAAAGTAAATCTTGAATCTGAGAATGCCTGCGATCGCTTCTACACCGAGTCAATGGCAACCGCACTTTCTGCTCATTTACTACGGCACTACTCGACTCAAAAGCCCAAAATTGCAAGCTATTCTGACGGATTATCGCAGGCTCGATTACGACAAGTGACTGAATATATTCACCAGCATTCAGCGCAGAATCCTAGCCTGACGCTCATGGCTGAAATGGTGCAGATAAGTCCTTATTACTTTAGCCGTTTGTTTAAACAATCGACCGGATTAACACCACACCAGTATTTACTCAAATGCCGCACAAAAGAGGCGAAACAGCTACTCAAGACTACAAATCTCTCGATCGCTAACATTGCAATTCAAGTAGGCTTTGTCGATCAAAGTCACCTGAACCGCCATTTCAAGCGCCATTTTGGTGTTTCACCCAGCCAGTTCCGCGCTTAGGAACGTGGATTAAATAAAATGCAAAACTTCATCCTGTCTCTAGCTTCCCTCTCCTTTATAAGGAGAGGGATTGAGGGTGAGGTAAGCCAGGGACATAAACATAAATTGTATGTTGTTTAATTCTTATTCCTTAGAGCAAGAATGTACTGTTAAAAAGCAAGATCGTCCAAGACAGTCAGGCTTTATTTTTCCTACGATTTCTAGAGATTGGTTAATCAAGGGATAAAAATAAAGCTTTTTCTACCATGAAATTCTAACTAATTGAAATAAAGGATTTATACATGAACGCACAAAACAAGCCACAAGCTTTTCAAGTTAATAGTGCCGAAGGTCGCGCTTATTGGGGTATGGGCATTCTCTGGATTATGCTGGCAACTGCCGAAGATACTGATGGACAGTATTCTTGTATAGAAGAAATTATACCGCATGGGCCGGCAGCACCACCTCACATTCATGAGGCGGCAGATGAAACCTTTTACATTCTCGAAGGCGAAGCCACCTTCTTTGTCGAAGACCAGCCGATTAAAGCAACTGCTGGATCGTTTGTGTCAATTCCACGGGGTACAAAACACGCTTTTCAAATCGATTCTGAAACGGCTCGACTACTCAATACTTATGTCCCCGCAGGTTTTGAGTATACAATCATGGCAACGACAGTGCCCGCAGAGGCACGCACATTGCCTCCTGCTTCAATACCTTTTCCCGATCGAGAACAAGCTAATCAAGCGCTTGAGCAAGTCATTCAGCAGTATCCTGCCGCTAAAACAAAATTCTTACAAGGCTTTGCAAGCTAAATTACCCAACACCAAATTATTCGAGTTTGGCTCTGGCAGATCGATCGCTTTTCAAGTAACGAGTCTGCCTCATTAAATTCTGTAAATACAAAGAAAATCATGACAACAAAATTGACGGTTCTAGTCGCTGGCTCTACTGGGATGCTGGGTTCTAAGATTGTTTCTGCTCTACTCGACAAAAGCAACCTTGATATTCGAGCAATGGTGCGCTCAATCAACGACAGCAGTGCAAAAAATCGTCAAAAAATTGAGGCGATGCAAGCTAAGGGTGTCACGATCGCAGAAGGCGACTTAATGAAACCTGAAACGCTGCTGTCTGTTTGTGACGGGGTTGATGTGGTCGTCTCTGCGATCGGCAATAATGACGTGACTGTGCCAGGGCAGAAAAACCTGATTGATGCTGCCAAACAGCAGGGCGTGAAGCGGTTCATTCCTTCCGATTACTCCGTGGACTATCGCAAACTGGATTATGGCGACAATGATAACCTGGATATGCGGAAGGAAGTGTTTGAGTATCTCCAGCTCATGGGTTTGGAATATACCCTAGTTCTCAACGGGGCATTTATGGAATTCATCACCTATATGCCACTGTTTGACCTAGAACATCAGATATTTCAATACTGGGGCGATGGTGAAACACCGCTCGATCTTACCACTACTGATGATACCGCCAAGTATGTGGCGGAAGCGGTGAGCGACCCAAGCTTAGGAAACACGGCATTGTCAGTCGCAGGTGACACTTTAACCGCGAAGCAGTTGAAAGCCACTTATGAAGCGGCAACAGGCAGCAAATTAACCGAAAAATCATTGGGCAGTATCGCCGAGATGAAAGCTTGGATTGCTAACAAAAAAGCGTCAGCCAGTTCACGCGAAGAGTACGTTTACCACCAGTATATGTACGCGATGGTATCGGGTAAAGGCAAACTCGATCGGATTGGGAGCGATCGCTATCCCCACATTAAACCTAAGACGGTTAAGCAATTTCTAAGCAAAGGAAATTCGTAAAATGGCACAACAGCAGGTTTAGTGGAAAAAGTGGTGGTGCTTTCGTCTCTCGCTTGCGAGTTTGTTACGAGGCAAAAAACAGAGGGTTTTCCTGCTGCCCTTTAATATCATGTCCGGTTAAAGACTTATCATTAAGACGGCAGGGGAGCAGGGGGCAGGGGGAAAGAGGGTTTCCTGGTTTTTGCACAGATGCGGGAATTATAACTAATTAGGCGGACATGATATAACTCCTACTTTTATTGATAAAGTTTTAAATCAAGCAAGTTTAAACAAAAAGTAAGTTTTTACAATACATCGACTTGCATTAGGAATACATCAACTTGCATTATGAATGCATTGACTTGCATTAGGAATACATCAACTTGCATGGTGAATGCATTGACTTGCATTAGGAATACATCAACTTGCATGGTGAATGCATCGATTTGCATTAAGAATGTATCGGCTTGCATTGTGAATGCATCTTGCGGAGTATATTTAAAAGCACACCTTAGCTAGAGTCTCTGTGCCAGATAGCAGTGATAATATACGGCTCATTCCTGTTGGTGCTTGTAGGAGACAATTATGGAAATCAGTAGACGCAGCTTGTTAAAAACTGCTTCTGCTTCGGGATTAGTGGCAGCATTACAGTTTCGGAAAGATTTTTGCAACCGCTCTTTGCCCAAACAGAACTCAACCAGATGATATCCCTGCATTCAATCGAGAAATCTTGAATCTATTTGCACAATTTGCACCAGCGGCATCTGCTTCACATTAATCGGCTTTGTTTGTAGCTTACTCAACTGTGCGATCGCGTTTAATTTTTCATTCAACGTTTCAAAATATAGCTTTATCCAAGGAGAACACTAATTATGTCTAACTTCAAAATATTTTCTACTGGTATAGTAGCGATCGCTTTATCTCTGGCGACTGGTTGCACACCGACTACTCCGCACGACCAGACTACATCTGAAGTTCCAGCTGCTGTACCTGTACAAGGAACTGAGAGTCCATCCCCAACTGTATCGCCAACTACCTCACCAACTCCATCAGGGCAAAATAACCTCAGTTCGGCAGACAGACAGTTCATGACTCAAGCCGCTCAAGATGGTTTAGCAGAAGTCCAACTAGGACAACTGGCATTACAACGTGGAGCTAGCAATGTGGTAAAACAGTTTGGACAGCATATGGTTGAAGATCATACGCAAGCAAACAATCAACTTAAACAGCTGGCGGCTCAAAAAGGTGTGACGCTGCCAACTACTATTGGCGCCAAAAATCAGCAAGTAAAGCAGCGTTTATCCAAACTTTCTGGTGCTAACTTCGATCGTCAATATCTGAACCAGATGCTTCAAGCTCATCAAAAGGATGTCGCTGCATTCCAAACTGAAGCTGAACAAGGACAAGATGCAGACGTGAAAGCATTTGCGGCTCAAACGCTACCAACCCTCCAACAACATTTGCAAGAGGTTAGTTCTCTTGTTAATCCTGGAAGTTCAACTAGCACCCCAACTCCAACTAGCACCCCAACTCCAACTAGCACCTCAACTCCAACTAGCACCCCAACTCCAACCACTACCCCGTAAGGCAATAAAGTTCAGTTAAGCATTTCTTCTTTCCCTTTGTATCTGCTGCGCGTACTCTTGCAAACAAGCAAGCTACGCGTAGCGTTTTGTAGAGAAGGTGGTAGGGGTACAGCAATGATTAAACTTCTTGGCATTGTAGGGAAAAGGGTAAGGGGTAAAGGTATAGGAATTTTCCCAAACCCAGTAACCTTTCTAAAATAGCTGAGTAACCAAGGTTTTACCCCACCCTAACCCTCCCCTTATAAAGGGGAGGGAACAAGAAATCTTGTTTCCCCCCAATATATCGGGTGGATTAAGGGGGTAATTTGACTTGTGTATTACAAGCCGATGCTTTGGGGTGGGGTAAAGCGTGTGTGGGACAAACGTTTGAGCTTAAGTTGACAACAATGAGCAATCATGTGTCCCTACGACAGATGTGGTTCAAATATATGAAAACTGCTGGAAGCCGAAAATTTCATCATTAAAGAGAATTTTAAGGAACCACGATGTCTAAATTGTTTAAAGGAAAAATTTCTCGTCGTCAAATTCTAACTACAGCTGGGTTAGGAGCCGTTTCAGCCGCCGCAATTGGTAGTATGGGCGAAGAGGTTACTGCCCAACAACCAACGGGACAAGCCACTCCTCGCGGAGGTTCGTTGCCGCCTCAGATTGAGTTTCCGCCCATCTCCGAAAAAACTGAGGTTGATACGGGCGGGCCACCAACTGCATTACCTCCAGAGCGACGTTTGGGATTTGCGATCGTTGGACTTGGCAGACTGACATTAGAAGAAATCATGCCTGCCTTTGCAGAATGTAAACTAGCAAAGCCAACTGCATTAGTTAGTGGTGATGCTGCCAAAGCAAATCTTGTTGCCCAGCAGTATGGCATTAAACCGCAGAACGTTTACAACTATCAGAATTACGACAATCTCCGCAACAATCCAGACGTTGATGTAATTTATATTGTACTGCCTAACAGTATGCACCGGGAATATACGGTGCGTGGTGCGAAAGCTGGAAAGCATATTCTGTGTGAGAAGCCAATGGCAACCACAGTCGAAGATGCTCAACAAATGATCGACGCGTGCAAACAAGCCGATCGCAAGCTGATGATTGCTTATCGCTGCCAATATGAGCCGCACCATCGCGCCATGATTGGGATGATCCGTAGCAAAGAATTGGGAACTGTGAAGGTGATTCAGGCAGATAACGGACAAAACCAGGGAGGTGACTTAAATCAGTGGCGATTGAAACGCGCCTTAGCTGGAGGTGGCTCTTTACCGGATGTAGGAATTTATTGCTTGAATGCAACTCGCTATTTAACGGGAGAGGAACCGATCGCAATTAGCGCCCAAATCTT
Source organism: Nostoc sp. DedQUE04 (assembly GCF_034530995.1). Taxonomy (NCBI): domain Bacteria; kingdom Bacillati; phylum Cyanobacteriota; class Cyanophyceae; order Nostocales; family Nostocaceae; genus Nostoc; species Nostoc sp. DedQUE04. The sequence goes on from NZ_JAVRCA010000026.1 coordinate 49,647, forward strand.
CAGTACTCCCGGCGATCCGCGCTTCAAAGAAGTAGAAGAAAATGTCACCTTCCAGCTGCGGTTTCCCAGTGGAATACTAGGGATTTGCTCCACCAGCTACGGCTTTCATGAAGGGCGGCGGTTTCGCGTTTTCGGCTCTGATGCTTGGGGACAACTCGATCCGGCGTTCTCCTACAACGGTTTGCGAATGATGATTTCGCGCAAATCGCCAACCAACAGCATGGCAGAAAACATTAGCGAAGTGCGCATAGGTGAGAAGAATCAGTTCGCCTTAGAAATCGATCACATGGCGGATTGTGTGATTCAGAATAAACAACCTCATACACCTGGGGAAGAAGGTTTGCAAGACCAAAAACTTATAGCGTTGATTTACGAAGCGGCACGAACAGGCAAGACGATTACCTTACCTCGTGTGTCAGGATTAGATACCACTCGCGGCCCCGCTCCTCGAATGCTGAAGTAATATGTGCATACCGCAGTCATGACAACCTCTGCTTGGAGTCCGCTCCGTAAATCTTTGTTTCGCGATCGCTGGATTGCCTCGATTGTCTCCAATATTGGCGGTTGGATGGAGGACACAGCGGGAGCTTGGTTAATGACTTCTCTCACCACCTCTCCCCTGTTGGTGGCACTGATGCAAACAGCCGCAACTTTGCCAGTGCTGTTATTAGGACTACCAGCCGGAGCAACGGCAGATATTTTTGATCGCCGTCGGTTACTACTGTTTTGGCAAGTCTGGATGCTGGTCGCTGCACTGATCTTGAGTGGATTGATTTTTGCAGGTAAGATTACACCGTGGTCGCTGCTGGCGCTGACGTTTTTGCTCAACTTGGGAGCGGCAATGAATGGCCCAGCTTGGCAAGCGATTGTACCAGAATTAGTACCGCGATCGGAACTCATGGCTGCCATTGCTTTAAATAGTGCTGGGTTTAACATTGCCAGAGCAGTTGGGCCAGCGATCGCAGGTTTTATATTGGTTGCGGCAAATGCGGGAGTCGTTTTTTTGATTAATGCCCTCTCTTTTGTTGGGGTAATTTTCATCCTTTATCGTTGGCAGCGCAAACCGCTTTATGAAAGCGCCCTGCCCGCAGAGCGAGTATTGGGTTCTATGCGGGCTGGTATCCGCTATGTTCGTTTTTCTCCCGCTTTGCAAGCCGTGTTAATTCGTGCGGGTATTTTAACTAGTTGCACGAGTGCTTTGTTAGCCTTGCTGCCTTTGCTAGCACAACAGGATTTGCGACAGGGAGCAGGTGGGTATGGTTTACTACTCGGTTGCTTTGGATTAGGAGCAATTGTCGGCGCAATTTTGATGCCACGAGTGCGCCAACGTCTCACAGCCGATGGAGTTGTGATTGCCGGAACTCTGGTGTTTGCGGTTGCGACATTAATTCTGGCGTTTATTCACAACGTACCTTTGGTGTTGCTGGCTTTGCTGGCGGCGGGAATTGCCTGGACAAGTATGACATCCAGCTTAAATATTACAGTGCAGCTTGCGGTTCCGGCTTGGGTGCAGGCGCGGGCGCTAGGAACTTATCAGATGGTATTTCAAGGAGGTTCAGCAATTGGTAGTATTGTTTGGGGTGCAGCGGCAGAGCATTGGGGTATGCGGATTGCCTTATTCATTGCTGCGATCGGCTTAGTAGGGGGAACCTTTACAGCGCGGCGTTACCGCTTGATATCAGGAAAACTGGATTTAGGCCCAGCATTACGGCGAGCAGAACCGCTGGTAGTAATTGAATTGCAACCAGAACAAGGGCCAGTTTTAGTTACACTTGAATATTGTATTGACCCAGTTCAAGCAAAGGAATTCATTACAGCAATTCATGCCCTGCGCGTGGTGCGGCTACGAGATGGTGCGGTTCGTTGGGGCATCTTTCACGATACATCTGTGCCGCATCGCTACTTAGAGACGTTTATCGTCGAGTCTTGGGTAGATCATTTACGTCAATATGAGCGGTTTACGGTGGCAGATCGAGAGATTCGTGAAAGGGTTTTTGCCTTTCATCAAGGCGATAAACCCCCAGTTATTTCTCACATGATTTATGCTCGCTAATCCCAAGAAGCACGAGCTTAGAAAAGACTGAAAATAGGATATTCTTAAACAAGTTGAATGTCCAGATTGGCTTGAAAACCAATAGGTTTATTTTCAACAATGGCAAATCTAGATTCTTGGAAGAACAAAGAACCAGTTAGGGCATCATAACTGAAATCATTGATTGAAATAGCACCAAACCCGGTTTGAGAAACCTGGATTTTGTCACCTTCAACAGCCTTGAAGTCTTTAATAATGTCAACACCATCTAATACGTTGTTAAAAACAAATTTATCTGCACCTACTCCACCAGTGAGAATATCGTTACCATTTCCACCAGTGAGTATGTCATTGCCACTTTTGGCAGAAAGTGTATCGTCACCACCATTACCAAATAAGAGATTATTTTGCCCATCTCCAACAATGGTGTCACTTTGATTTGTACCTTTGATATTATCAAAGTTTATAAATGTAAATTTAGCTGTGTTTCCGCCAGGAAGATTATTCACTACGAAACTTTGAGTTTCCAGGTTGGCGTTGACTGATAGATCGGATAAAAATGAAAAGGGTATTGAAGGAGCCATTGAGGCGTCTATAGTGTTATTTACAGCACTAGCATCACCAATAAGATTTTCAAAATTACCAAGTAAATCTGTATCTAGTCCACCACCTTTTTTAAGAGTTCCATCAATGAATATGGTAGAGCTTTGACCCAATTTGCTGTAATCAGCTGTATCAATACCATCTCCACCATTTAAGGTATCGTTGCCTGCGCTGCCTCTAATAATGTCATTGCCGCCACTGCCAGATAATTCATTATCCCTAACATCACCAGTAATTACGTCATTTTGATTTGTACCAATTACATTTACAAAATTCTTCACATTGACTGCTATTGATGGCGAACCTACAACTCTGATCTCTAATCTTTCTTTAGATAAGTCAGCTATTATTGATACATTTGTGCTGTCAGAAGTCGCATTAATAATGTTAGTCTGTCCTGTAGCACCGATCGCAGTTTCAAAGAAATCTTTAAACGTGTCATTTCCAACTGCACCTTTTTGGATAACCACTGGCTGGACTATTACCGGTTGTTCTAAGCCACTGTAATCAATGATATCGTTACCTTTTGCACCAGTAATGGTATCGTTACCTGCACTGGCGATAAATGTGTCATTTCCATCAGTTCCAACTAAAATGTCGTCTCCATCAGTGCCTATAATTAGTGCCATAATCTTGCTTTACTTGTTTGTGGTTAACTGCTGTATGTTAACGTGTTATGAACCACAAGATACTAAAAAAAGATGAAACTGAGTTAACTTGCCCAAGCAACGGCGTCTCAGTGTTCATCTCAATGGTGATTGCATTCCTTGTCTAAAACAACACATAGTTTGTTATCGATCGCACAACATAAAATTCTCTAATCTTGCGGGTGGTTGAGAGTATTTACTGTAAGTTACAGAAAATCAGTATTCCGTGCTAATTCTAAGCGATAGATAAATGCTCAAGTTGACAACTATCTTGTGGGGCATGATTTCAGGGGTATTTTCGCTTATCTTGAGTAGTACGATACTGCGATGCTTGCGGCGGTTAACAACGCACCTCAGTCTAATGCATATACTGCATCGTTAATGGGCGGCAAAGAGACTTGTGTTTGACACTAGCAGCGATGCACAATCGCACAGGATGGGCACAGTCATCACATTGTTTTCATTGGGACTGCTTGCTCAAGCTGACAAACTGCTAGAAACAGAAAAATAAACAATCAAATGAACGAATTACAAGCAATTTTAGAAGGCTTCGAGTTAAGTCAAAAAAATGGTGAAATTACTTTTCTTGCTACTGTAGTCAAAACTCAAGGTTCAACCTATCGCCGACCGGGTGCCAAAATGTTGATGACAGATACAGGTCGGACGATCGGAACAATCAGCGCGGGTTGCTTAGAAAATGATGTATTTGAGCATACTCAACAACGAATGTCGGACGGCGAACCAATTGTTGTTACTTACGATAACACCGCCTCGGAAGATATTCTTTGGGGCTTTGGTTTGGGGTGCAATGGGACAGTGCAAGTTCTGATCGAACGTCTGGAAAAAGAAAGTTCACCAAATGCGATCGCTTTTATGCAAGAGTGCTTCGAGCGAAAACATTTAGGTATTATTGCTACAGTCTTTGCCTTTGAAGGCGAGGTAGATGTGAAACTTGGGTCGCGTTTACTGCTGTACCCTGATGGTAAAATTATCGCTGACATCAAAGATCCAAATTTAATTCAATCTCTGCAAGTAGATACTCAAGCAGCTTTTACTAATCAAAAGTCTAGTGTAAAAAACTATCAGTTACCTTTAGGCAGTGCAGAAGTTTTTATTGAAGTCATCCAACCACCCACGCCTTTAGTAATATTTGGTGCAGGTTATGACGCTATACCCGTAGCACAGTTTGCTCAAGCATTAGGTTGGGACGTTACTGTAGTCGATTGTCGAGCTAATGAGACAACTAAAGCGCGATTTCCGACAGCTTGTGACGTGATTCTGACTCAGCGAGAAATTGTCCCAAAACAAATATTTATAGATGTCAAGACAGTTGCCGTAGTGATGACGCATAATTATCTTGATGACCTGGAAATTTTGAAAACATTGCTGCCATCTCCCGCACGCTACATAGGGGTTTTAGGCCCAAAAGCACGTACTGAAAGATTGCTTGCAGATTTACGTTCGCAAGGAATAGTTTATACTACTGAACAATTAACTAGATTGCATGGCCCAATTGGGATTGATATCGGAGCAGAAACACCTGAAGGAATAGCGATCGCGATTATTGCAGAAATTCAAGCAGTGCTAACAAACCGCAATGGTAGTTTTTTAAAAAATCGCAATCAACCGATTCACCAATGTTATGAAAGCAACTCAAACTTGCTACTTACCCCATAGTTTTTATGACTGCTATAGACAACGATAAATCAACCATAGCCGTTATGATTCTTGCTGCTGGTGCATCTACTAGGATGGGTACACCAAAACAACTATTGCTTTACCAAGGGCGTAGTTTTTTACAATATATTACAGAAATAGCGATCGCTTCAGTTTGTCAACCTGTGGTAGTAGTACTTGGAGCCAACGCAGAACAGATTCATCCTCAAATTAAACAACTTCCCGTTAAAGTAGTTAAAAACTTAGATTGGGCTTCTGGAATGAGTACCTCAATCAAGAGTGGTATTGAATTCTTAAATAATCTTCCGCAAAAAATAGAAGCAGTAGTTATTACACTTTGCGATCAGCCATTTGTTTCTCCCCAAATTATCAATCAACTTGTTGATGCCTATTATTCGACAAAAAAACCGATTATTGCTTGTGAATATGGAGATACATTAGGTGTACCTGCTCTATTCAGTCAGACATTTTTTTCAGAACTTGCCGCTTTAAAGGAAACTTCAGGAGCGAAAAAAGTTATTAATCATAACCTTAATGAAGTGTTTTCTATTCCGTTTCCATTAGGGGATATAGATATTGATACACCAAAGGATTACGAACAATTGCTATCAATTACTAAAGGAATTTTTGAAGCATCTTGAACAAGAACGCTAAAAGCGAACAAGTAGAAAAGACCGCGCTAGCTCCACAATGCAGTGCCTCCCCGACCTATACAGATAGAAAAATAGAAAAAGTTGGGTTAGTATTTTAAGGCTAGAATTTTTTTCCTAGCCTTTTGTCTTTAAAGCATTTTAGGAATGAGGATATAGGACTCCTATTTTATTTTTAAACAAGACTCAGTACGGATCTATGCCTTCTTTCCTGTTCCCTATTCTCTATTCCCTGTTCCCTGCCCACGCGCAAGTAAATTCTCCGAATCAAACCGGATTCCTATATTAGGAAACAATTTTATTTAAGAGCTGCTAAAGTTCTGCGTCCAATTATTCCGTCTGCTCTTAATCCCTTAGACTTCTGAAATTTGATCGCAGCGGCACGAGTCTTGTTATCAAACACACCATTCACACTTCCTGTATAGAATCCTTGCTGTTTTAAAGAATTCTGAACAGTTTTCACTGTCTCTCCTTTGCTGCCTACTGTTAGTACAGTACCAGTACTACGCTTTGCCAGATGATTAGACTTGTGCTTGGCACTAAGCTTTGGTACAGCATTAGGCTTTTTCATGGTGTTGCCTTGCTGAGTACTTTGGGCAATGTGGGTAGCAGTAGCCGAATTTTGGTTTTTATTATTAGTTAAAGAGTAAGCAGGTACAGCAGTAGCTAGAGTCAAAGCAGGGAGCAAAGCAAGTACTTTCCAATTCATTTTCTTGTTCCTTACAACTGTATGAGATTTTGCAATTTCTATCTGAAGAGTCATCTTCATAAGGTACTGTGCCTTAAGTGATTCTCCTCTGTAGATTCTGGTGTGTGGATTTAGTCTGAGACTATTTCCAAAGCCAGAGCTATAGCATCACACGTTGTATTGACAAAGCTATTGCGAAATTGTGACAAAAGCATGACTAAATGTATTAAAATTTATGTCGCACGAAATTGCGCTAGTACCGCAAGGCGGAATTAAAAATTAAAAATTAAAAATTAAAAATTAATACAGCGTAAGCATTTCATTGGTTTTGAATGGAATGGCACGCTTGTTAAGATACAGCCCTTGCCCCAACTGGTTCCCAACCTGGAGGCTGGGAACGAGGATACACGAGGATACAATAAGTGTTTGGGCTTTACAAGCGTGCCATTCGGTTTTGAATGCGTGGTTTATTTACGCCGTACTGTACTAATCTCTTTTATCTTCCGAACCCAACATTTTCAATAATTTTCTGGCAGCTAAAACACCCATAACTCCTGCACCAACCACTTCCACTGCTTGGACAACTTTTTTGCCTACATCATGAGGATCGAGGTGGTGATGAAAAATCTCTTCATCCACCCATTCAGTTGTTGCTTTAAAGTCATGAATTGGTGTTGGTAATAGCGTTAAATAAGTTCCTTGACGAATTAAATGCCCGGATTCTCCTGCAACTTCAAAAATATTGAATAAGTTAGCGGCAGCATCATTTAACCCTAATTTTAAGAGAGTTCCGCGTATATTTACCTTTACTGATTTGAGGGCTTCGCCTAAAGCTAATGCTTTTAAATTTTGGGCAATATTGGCTCCTTGCTGATAAGCAACTTGGGCTGTTGGCGGTAGTGAATTATCTTGAACTGCTACACAATCCCCGCCTGCAAATACTTCTGGAAAGTCGAGTAGTTGCATTGTAGAATTCACTAGGAGGCGGTTGTGGCGATCGCGATGTTCTTGAGAAATTGGTAAATCTTTAATTAGTGGGTGAATAGAAGTGCCAGCTGTCCAGATTGCGGTGTATGTTGGCAATGTTTCAATTTGCTCATTGCGTTTATATTCAATGGCATTGGCATGAATAGTAGTGGCTTCTGCTCCGGTAAGTATTTCAATTGGAATCGTGCGTTTTTGTAATTCTTTCTCAGCAATTGGGCGCAGAGGATTGTTAATATCACCATTGAGGATTTCTTGTCCGTGATTGAGCAATACCACACGGATTTCACTAGAATTTCCTCCCATAGCGTTATACCAATGTGGGAGTAAATCAGCTAGAGTGGCTGCCATTTCTACACCACTTGCACCACCACCAACTATAACTACTGTTAGCAGTTGACGACGTTGTTCTGGATCTTCAGTTTTGATTGCTTTTTGCAAACAATCACCTAAATGCCGATCGAGAGCGATCGCATCTGCTTCTGTCCAAAAAGGAAAAGCGTATTCTTTAGCACCTTCAAGATGATGATAACTAGTAACACTACCCAAAGCTAATACTAAGTTACTGTAGTTGTATGAGTTTCCCGAAGATAATTTGACTTGTTGTTGATGCAAGTCGATCGATTCCACTGCATCTTGAACAAAGATGACACCACTACCTTTAAGCAATTCTGTAAAACGCGGTACTACTTGAAAAGCATCCATCTCGCCACTGAAATATTCGTAGAGTAATGGCTTAAAGCAAAAGCTTTCATTTCGATCGATCAAAATTACAGAGCGAGGATAATGTTCGTGAGCTAGGTGTAAGGCTGTAAATAAGCCAGTGAAGCCACCACCAAGAATCACAGTTTGATAAACTGGGCTGTTCATAAAATATTCTCCAAAGTCTCAGGAATTTTCTAGGATGTTACGCATTTAAATCCAGATTTTTTGGTCTCACGCCAAGGCGCAGAAGTAGAAAGAAAAAGTCTAAAAATAAGACTTTTACGAAAATACTAATGACAAATGACAAATTCGCTATACGAATAAAAATAACGCAATTAAAAAGACGCTGAGGAATAAAGCGAAAGCAATAGCGTATTCGACTCTGCGACTAAAAAATCCCACCGCAGCAATTAGAGCGATCGCTAGCCCAATAATGCCAATATATTGCTCTTTTTGTAAACCTTGTGCAATCAGTGGATCTTTACCTGGTGCGGGAGTTTCTTGAACTGCTTTTGGCGCGAGTTCTGATGCTGGTAATTCTTGAATGAATAAATTCATAAAGTTACTCCTGAAAATACTTAGTGAACTGAAAATCTTTATGCCCGCCAAAGGTAGAGAAGCGAGAAAAGGAAGACCCAAACTACATCAACAAAGTGCCAAAATAGAGTTGTCGCACTTGTACCGAAGTGAGTTTTATTATAATTGCCTGGAATGAATGAGCGAATCAGCATAATTATCTGAAGCACAACACCAGCCAGAACGTGTAAACCGTGGAAACCTGTTAGCAAATAGAATGTGGAACCAACTAATCCCGTAGTGAGCTTGAAATCGAGATTTTTCCACTCAATTAATAGACCAATTAAAAAGTAGATGCCCATTGCGATCGTTATCAACCAGAGCCAGCGAAATTTACCCAATTGATTACGCTTGAGGGCATTTTCTGCTGGTTGAATCACAAAGCTACTAGAAAGTAAAACTACTGTATTAATAATCACGAGTTTAGACAATTCTGGCCCAGAAACACCAGGTGGTAGCCAGTTAGTAGTATTCAGTCGTAAAGCAACATAAGTAAAGATAAAACTCAAAAAAATGATACTTTCCGACAACAAGAATACACTAAACCCAAACATTCCTTTGCCATGATGATCTTCATGACTTCCGCCACCACTTGGCAGAAAGCGCTGTAACCAATTCGGTAAGCGTCGCCGCCACCGATCGAAACGGATCGGGCTTTCATCTATATGGATGCTGCGCTGTTGCATAATTCGTAATTCGTAATTCGTAATTCGTAATTAATAAATTCAGGTTCCATCTGATTTTTCGGACATAGCGAATTATCTTTAAAAAACCTCCGCGTCCCTTTGCGCTAACCTTTGCGTACCTTTGCGTTAAAAAAAAAGCTAAAATTTAGCGCAGCTTTATAAAGAAACGCAATTACTCACCATTATCAGAATTTTCCACGAATGAATATTTTGGATCGCCATAGTCGTAAGGAGGTCTGTTGACAACAGGAATCTCTGCAAAGTTATCTCGCGGAGGTGGTGAAGAAGTTGTCCATTCCAATCCCGTAGCGTGCCAGGGATTATTAACTGCTCTGACTCCATATAGCCAAGAACCGACAATGTTAGCAATAAAGGGCAGCGTCGATGCTCCCAGTAAGAACGATCCCAGGCTAGCAATAACATTCCATCCCTGATACTGGGGATCGTAGGAGGAAATTCGGCGTAGCATTCCTTGCAAACCTAACGGATGCATCGAGAAAAAGGTGATATTGGCAGGAATAAAGGTTAACCAGAAATGCAGTTTACCCCAACCTTCGGCGTACATCCTGCCAGTTATTTTGGGAAACCAGAAGTAAATTCCGGCAAAGATTGCCATTGTAATTGTATTAAAAACGATGTAATGGAAGTGACCGACGACAAAGTAAGTATTATTGACGTGGATATCAAATGGCGTAGCGGCAAGCATTACACCAGTGACACCGCCAAAAATAAACATCGCTGCACCTCCCATCGCAAACAGCATTGGTGTCTCTAGGTGCAACTTGCTCCTCCAGATTGTGGCAGTCCAAGCGAATGCTTTAACACCAGTGGGTATGGCAACTAACATCGAGGTGGCCATGAAGGTCATCCGCATCCAGCCGGGGGTTGCACTGGTGAACATATGATGCACCCAAACGAAGATGCTGACTACAGCAATACCTAAAGAAGCAAGAGCAACTGACCGATAGCCAAATAAAGGATTGCGAGAAAAGGCTGGGAGAACTTCCGCAATAATACCGAAGGCTGGGAGCGCCATGATATACACTGCGGGATGAGAGTAGAACCAAAATAAATGTTGGTAAACGATTGGATCGCCACTTCCTTCCGGTTTAAAGAATTGTGTACCGAAGGAGAGGTCAAGCAACAGGAGTATCAATGCACCTGTCAAGGAAGGTAAGTTAATCAGCTGCAACAACTGGGCGCTAAAAACTGACCACACAAAGACCGGCATTCTAAAAAATGTCATCCCTGGCGATCGCATCCAAAAGATAGTGGTAACAAAATTGACAGCCCCCATAATTGAAGAGATGCCGATTAATACTAGGCTAACTATCCAAATCAATTGACCGTTAATCAACTGACCGGCTGGAACTTGCAGACTAACTGGTGGATAAGACCACCAACCAGCTTGTGCAGTCCCGCTTGGTAGTAAGAAACTAGACAGTAGTAGAAGACCGGCTGGTGGCAAAATCCAAAAAGAGATGGCGTTGAGCAAGGGAAAAGCCATATCCCGCGCTCCAATCATCAGCGGTACTAGGAAGTTAGCAAGACCTGCATTGAAGGGAATAATCCACAGGAAAATCATGATTGTCCCGTGCATGGTGAATAAACCATTGTAGAGGGGGCGGTCAACTAAATTTGCTTCCGGGGTGAGCAATTCAGCCCGGATAATCATCGCCAACAGCCCGCCAAGTAGAAAGAAAATGAAGGTCATCACCATGTACTGAACACCGATTACCTTATGGTCAGTACTGAAGCTGAAATATTCCCGCCAGTTATTCTCAGGTTCTCTATTGTTGGCTATAGCTTCACTCAAATCATGTGTCATTATTTGTCTTCCTTTGATTGGCTACAGCAGGTTGAGCAGGTGCGACGGTGTACCAGCCGCTTTTGAATAATGTCTTTGGCGGTTGAATATTTTCGGCAACTGCCTGATTTTGAGTGTTTGTAGTTTCGCTAGAGACTGTTTGCGCGAGCCACTGATTATACTGATCGAGGGATTCAACGTATACATCTGCTTCCATCAAGGCAAAATAAGTACCACTGAATTGAGAATCTTTCAGCCGATATTTACCTGGGCGAATGGGTGTTAGCACAATGTCAATGTTCCGCCCAGGAACAATATCTTGCTTTAAGCGAAACTCAGGAACGTAGAAACCGTGGATTACTTTCTCTGCTTGCATATTTAAGCGAGTGCTGCGATCGCTCGGCAAATGTAATTCCTTACTAATAAGATTATTTGGATAGTGGAAAGACCAATCCCATTGCTTAACGAAAACATCAATTGTTTCAGACGCAGGTTTGGGGACATCGCTAACCTTTGCAGCATAGGCGGGTGCAGATTCTAGGGGCGTATGCAAATGCACTATTTGGTTTAACCCCAGAATATTTAATTGCTGATAAATATTGAAGCTTTGGAAGGCAATCCATACTACTAATAAAGTTGGGGTCGCTGTCCACAATATTTCTAACTTCCCATTACCTCTAGAAGGGTGTCCTTCGCTGTAGTCTTCTGGGCGGGCGCGATGAAAGGCGATCGCATACACGATAACACCAACAAGCCCTAGCAAGATAAATGCTCCAATTGAGACTAAAAAGCTAAATAAATCATCTACCCGTTGTGCTTCTGCTGTCGCCTGGGGAGGCATCCAAGAAAATGCCTGTTGTCCAATCCACCGACTGACAATTAATAGCCCTGCTACATAAAACGCTATTAATACATATTCCCAAGAACTAAACATAATAATTTCATCTAAGAGTACTTCCCGCTTGATTATTTGGGTAGTAAGTTTGGGCTTCTACCTTCTTGGAGTAACTTCGCAGCAGTAACGTGAATTCCAAACTCTTCTCCCAATTGCGCCCCCAAAGTTCCGTGGACAAACAAGATGCCCAATATTGCAATACCTGCTAATAAGTAACTCCACTGCACCTGCCTAGAAGCATCCTTGCGCCAGCGATAGCGTTGTAAACCTCTCCATACTGTCATGGCAACAACGATCCCCAACAATGAAATGCCACCCAAACCATGCAAAAGCATCGTCCAACCAGCAGTTAACCCCCAAACGCTCTTTTGATCGACTGGTGGATTTGCTAGCAATAGCTCGAAAAAACCAGCTGCAACAGTGAAAAAAGTGATAAAAGCTGCTCCAATGAGGTTATACCAGCCGACATCAAAAAAACCAGAACGGAGGGTAGGCAAACCCAAAAATTTGAATATTGGTTTTTCTAAAGCAAAAAGCGCTCCCGCAATATCAAAAATAATCGCAAGAATGAATAAACCTAATGTTAGATGCACAAATTGCGGATGTATGGGAATCTCATAAGGTAATCCGTTAGCATTCAGCTTCAATCTCAACTGGTCAATCAATTGCCAGTTCATGGCGCAACTCCCTGCTTCATCCCTTGCACAACTGGCTCGATATGTAACCCATACACCCAAACTAGCTTGCTTCCTAAATAGACTTGCAAGCACACTAGGCAGACTAAAAACGTTGCGACACCAAGGTAAGCTGGCGGTACTTTCCGTGGAGTACGTTTGCGAATCACGAAACGCCAAGCTGTAATGCCAACAACAATAGCCGCCAGCGACCAACCCATCACCGTATGAAAATTCAGTGTTGGTTGCACTGCTGGGTAGATGTTCGCCAGACCTGCTTCAAACTGACCAAGAATTACCGCTATAAAGATAGCTGCTGAGGCCACAAACATATTCCAGAAACTCACCTCAAACAACCGCACGTTACGGGTAAAATAACCCAGCACATCGCACACGAAAGAAAAAAGCACCATCGCAATTACGAAGTGAACAACGATCGGATGTAGAGGGTCAGGGTATGGTAAATTTTGGTTATTCAGAGACAGAGCAGGCATCGCTTTCTCCTTCATAGGTCATATATATATATGCGTTGCATGGAATTGCCATCCGCTTAACGTACCATTCATATTTTCCAGAATACTGTGCTAACGTCACAGATCGACCAATTAAAAAACATTGAGAATTCCCGATACACTGCAATAATTTTTCAAGTAGCTTTTGAAATAAAAATACATAATTACTCTTTTTCAGTAATTATTTTCTCTAAAGGTAAAAACTCACTAAAACAACTACATTTCTGATTGATATCATATCTTGATTAGTATTTCCAAAAAATAAAAATTTTCTTTTTGATTAGATGGGATTGCTAATAGCCAATCTAATCAGACCCTTGAGAGGCGCGTAAAGAAAAATATTTAATGTCTTATATAGTTCTCTGATTAACTAAAAAACTTACTTTAATCAATAATCAAACTTGCTTTGAATATACCATAAATCTTTATTGAGATTGATATAAGCTTGAAAATCACATTTTTACAAATCTTAAAAATAAAAACATACTATTGTCACAGAAATGACAAAGGATTTCAATATTTTTTAGTAAAAAATATGCTGTTTATCTTTCTCTAGATAGATTAGAAAAATACTAAAGGTTTTTAAAATCATTAAAAAAGCAAAACTTTTTTAATCCATAATTTCCTGATTTAAAAATTAAAGTTGTCAGGGTAATACTACGCGCAAAAAGCAAAAATATCATGAAGGTCTTGCAAATATTGAGATATTCACAACGAATACAAGTCTTAAAAATATCGAAAGCATTATGAGTTATTCCCCTTACCTGCTCAAAGGTCAAAAAGCACTTGTGACGGGTGCTAGTTCTGGTATTGGTCAAGCGATCGCTCGCTATTTAGCTTTATCGGGTGCAGCAGTAGTCGTCAATTATCGTTCGGAAGCTGAATCAGCCCAAAAACTTGTTGATGACATCAAAGCAGCTAATGGTGAAGCATTTGCTATTCAAGCTGATGTTAGCAAAGAAGACGAAATAAAGGCGATGTTTAGCCAAACAATCGAGCGATTCGGCACTATTGACATTTTGATAAACAATGCAGGTCTTCAAAAAGATTCACCGTTTGTAGATATGACCCTCGATCAATGGAATAGAGTTATTGAGGTGAATCTGACAGGACAATTCTTATGTGCTAGGGAAGCTGCAAAGGAATTCTTACGCCGAGGTATACAGCCCGATATTTCATCTGCCGCAGGTAAGATTATTTGTATAAGTTCAGTACATCAGGTAATTCCTTGGGCGGGTCATGTTAATTATGCTGCGAGTAAGGGCGGTATAAATATGATGATGCAAAGTATTGCTCAAGAACTTGCACCCCATAAAATTCGCGTTAATAGTATTGCGCCTGGTGCAATCAAAACCCCCATTAATAAATCAGCTTGGGATACTCCAGAAGCAGAAGCAAAGTTATTAAAACTGATTCCAGCAAAACGTGTGGGTGATGTAGAAGATATCGCTAAAGCAGCGGTTTGGTTAGCTTCGGATGACTCAGATTATGTCTATGGTACAACTCTATTTGTAGACGGTGGTATGACCTTGTATCCAGGTTTTGCAGACAATGGTTAATTGATAATGCCTACAAAAGTTAGTGTTAACCCTGGTTTGATCGCAATCAAGGAATTAAATTTGGCTGTAGGAGATGTTTTGGCACAAGGTCAAACCAACCCAATGGTGAATTAGAAGTTTCTGCATAATTATTATTAACTCTCATGGCATCTGATTCATCTCATAAAACTATATTTGCAGCGATGGGCGCTAACTTAGCGATCGCTATTACTAAATTTATCGCCGCCTCCATTACTGGCAGTTCCGCCATGATATCTGAAGGGATTCATTCGGTGGTAGATACTGGCGATCAACTAGTACTTTTGCTGGGAATTCGCAGAAGCCAAAAGCCAGCAGACGATCGCCATCCCTTTGGTTACGGTCTAGAACTTTATTTCTGGACTTTTATCGTTGCTATCCTCATCTTTGCCCTTGGCGGCGGGATGTCAATTTATGAAGGAATCACTCATTTAATTCATCCCAGCCCTTTAGAAAACCCAATGTGGAATTATATTGTATTAGGTATTGCAATATTATTGGAGGGGTTTTCTTGGACTGTAGCTTTAAAAGAGTTTTTGCCGACTAAGGGTAAACAAAATTTCTGGCAAGCAATCAAAAACAGTAAAGACCCCACAGTATTTACAGTATTATTTGAGGATTCTGCGGCAATTTTAGGCTTATTCGTAGCCTTAATCGGAATCTTCTTCGGACATTTATTTAATAATGTTTATTTGGATGGCATTGCTTCGATTATTATTGGCATTATCTTAGCTATAGTAGCAGTGGTATTAGCAAGAGAAAGCAAAGGATTATTAGTTGGTGAAAGTGCCGATCCTCAAACTATAGCCAATATCCGGTCTTTATCCAAAACAGAACCAGGAGTGCAAGAAGTTATCCGGGTGCTAACAATGCAGCTTGCTCCCAAAGAAGTATTACTGAACTTAGAAATCCAATTTTCTAAAAATCTTACAGGTGAGGAAATAGCTTTAACTGTAGAAAATTTAGAAGTAAAAATTCGCCAAAAGCATCCTGAAATCAAACAAATTTTTATTGAAGCAAAATCCTTAACTGCCGCTCGGAAATTTTCGCCAACTTCTCAATAAATTTTTAATCGCACAAATATTAAACACAGCATTTTCTCAATGTACTCAAAGCTTATCGGCACAACAATGCAGTATGGTAAAGATTATTGATCGAGCAAAAGCTTTTGGCTCACCAGGTATTGAGCCTCGATGGACTCATGCTAATAAAGATGGAGTAGGAACAGCTTACTCTACCTCTAGTAACATTTGGTTTACTCTTTGGAACGGTATTGTCACTGAAATCTACCATCCCACAGTAGACAAACCTCAAATTCGGGATTTGCAGTATCTAATTTCTGATGGGAAAAGCTTTTTCCACGAAGAGAAACGCCATCTCGAATCCAAAGTGGAACCGATGTGGACTCATGGTTTAGGATACCGCATTACTAATTCCGATCCCCAAGGACGTTATGCCGTAATCAAAGAAGTGATTGCCGACCCACATTTCCCCTGCATTTTACAGCACACCACATTAACAGGAAAAAGCGATTTTATTTCCCAACTCCATTTATATGCTTTGTGTGCGCCGCATCTGGATGTTGAAGGTATGGGTAATAATGGTTACGCTGTAGAGGCTGCTGGACATCGTATTTTGATAGCCGAGAAACAAGGAACATGGCTAGCGCTGGGTGCAACAGTTCCCTTTACTCGCCTTTCTTGTGGTTACGTTGGTGAAAGTGATGGCTGGACAGATTTAGCTGATAATTTCCAGATGGATTGGGAGTTTGATAATGCTGTAGATGGCAATCTGGCTTTGACTGGAAAACTCAATTTAGATAGTACTAAAGAGTTTACTTTAGGACTGGCGTTTGGTACAAACTTGCATAATGCAATTTCTACACTATTTCAGTCGCTCAATATTCCTTTTGAACAGCAGAAGCAGCAATACAACGAACAGTGGAAGCGATCGCGCCGCAATATCCGACCGCTAGAATATGTTTCATGCAATGATGGAAAGTTATATCACAACAGCATTAGTTTGTTGTTAGCACATGAAGATAAAATTTATCCCGGTGCGTTGATTGCATCCCTGGCTATCCCTTGGGGTGAAGCCAAAAACGACCAAGACCAAGGAGGATATCACCTTGTCTGGACGCGGGATATGGTCAGTAGTGTAACAGGTTTGGTGGCTGCTGGCGAAACAGAAACGGCAGTGCGATCGCTAATTTATCTTGCAACCAGTCAGCAAGAAGATGGCGGTTTTGCCCAAAATTTCTGGGTTGATGGTAAACCTTACTGGCAAGGTATTCAACTAGATGAGGTGGCATTTCCGATTCTTCTAGCATGGCTATTGCACCAGCAGAAGACTTGTTTAAAATTCGATATTTATCCGATGGTTTTGCGGGCGGCGGGTTATTTAATTCGTAACGGCCCGGTTACTCAACAAGAACGCTGGGAAGAAAATAGCGGTTATTCACCATCAACACTAGCATCCAATATTGCCGCCTTAATCTGTGCTGCTCAATTTGTTCGTCAACGTGGAGATGAAGCAACAGCAAAGTTTATCGAAGAATACGCAGATTTTTTAGAATCTCACATTGAAGCTTGGACAGTAACTACTGAAGGAACTTTGGTTCCTGGGATCAAGCGGCATTATATCCGAATTACTCCTTCAGATATTAATAATCCTCAAGCCGACGACAATCCTAACCAAGGAACTCTTTTCATCAGCAGTCAGCCACCTGGTGAACCAGCAGAATTTCCCGCCAAGGAAATTGTCGATGGCGGATTTCTCCAATTAGTACGTTATGGAATTCGCAAACCAGACGATCCGATTATTGTTGATTCTGTCAAAGTAATTGATGCAGTTTTAAAAGTAGATACACCCGTTGGGCCTTGTTGGCATCGTTACAACCACGACGGTTACGGCCAGCAAGAAGACGGAAGTCCTTATATTGGTTCGGGTAAGGGACGCGCTTGGCCTCTCTTGACAGGAGAACGAGGACATTATGAACTAGCTGTTGGTGGGGATGTCAAAACATATATTAAGGCGATGGAAGGATTTGCTTCAGATACTTGTTTGCTACCAGAACAGGTTTGGGATGAAGCAGATATCCCTGATATCTATATGTTTTTAGGAAAACCAACAGGTTCAGCGATGCCTTTAATGTGGGCACACGCAGAGTATATCAAGCTGCTACGGTCAACTGATGACGGACAGGTGTTTGATTTTATTCCAGAAGTGGCAAATCGTTATCTAGGCGAAAGAAAGCAGTGTAAATCATTGGAAATTTGGAAGTTTAACCGACAAATCAGCCAAGTAAAAAAAGGTCAGACATTGCGAATTGACGCTTTAGCATCTTTTCAATTGCACTGGTCAGATGATGATTGGCAAACTACACAAGATATGCTTTCTACTTCTACAAAGTTAGGAGTGAATTTTGTAGATATTTCTATTTCTGATAATCAGCAACAATCAATTAACTTTACCTTTTTCTGGATTGAAAGCAGCAAATGGGAAGGACACAATTATACGGTTAAAATTTCGTAATTCCTAATTTCTAATTCGCCTTTCAATACATTTCGGATCGAAAAGAGCCATTATTATGCAGAATAACTCATCATCCAAACCAACAATTGAATACTGGCACGTCTGGACTGACAACGACGGTATAAGTCATCAATCCCGTTGTCAAATTGAAGACTTTATCGAAAAAGGCATAGCCCCGGATACCTCACCGCAGTGGCTTTCTAATTTGAAGCAGTCCGGTGCTACAATCAGCTTTACTGTGCTACCTGTGGGATGGGTTGGTAACTGGCATGAAAACCCAAAACCCCAGTGGATTATACCTTTGTCGGGACGCTGGTTTGTGGAGACTATGGACGGTCAGCGAGTCGAGATGGGAGAAGGCGAAATTTCCTTTGGAGAAGATCGGGGTACGAAAACAGACGCGCAAGGTCATAAAGGTCACTTATCTGGAACAGTAGGCGATGCGCCAGCTGTTTTAATAATGGTGCAATTTGAAGAGACTCCGACTGTAAACCAATCTTGTCGATTTAGGTAAATAAGTTAGTATAGTGGCTTCACTCACTGCCCAAAACTTGCTCCTCACCCAGAGGAAATCTAGTTCCCTCACGCCACTTGCTTCAAGCCGGGAAACCCGTCCAACGCAGTGGCTCCCCTTTATAAGGGGAGGGTTAGGGTGGGGTAAAGCCTATCCTTAATTACGAATTACGAATTATTTAACCCCTTCGATTTCCGAAACTCCTGGACAACATCTTTAACATCACGTAATTCCCCTTCAACTAAATAGTTTAATTGCCGCATTTCATCTGCTGAAATCTTTCCAGCTAGTTGTGCGATCGCTGTTCTTAATTGTGGATATTTTTTTAAGGTTTCTTGTCGGACAATTGGTACAGTTTCGTAAGGTGGAAAATAATGTTTATCATCCTTGAGTACAAATAAACCCAAGCGAGAAATTTGCCCATCAGTGGAATTTCCTGCCACCATATCCACTTGTTTTTGAATCAAAGCACGATATATTAAACCCAAGTCCATAATTTGGGGTGGTTTAGCAAAACGTAAATCGTAAGTTTTAGCTAATCCTGGAAAACCATCTTCTCTTTCTAAAAACTCGTAACCGAAACCGCCACGCCACTGTGGTGTATATTGAGTAGCTTGGGAGAGAGTTTGAATATTGTTGAGTTTAGCATCTTCAGCCCGAATAATCATCGCAAAAGTATTTTCAAAACCCAAGCTAGGCATCACTTCCAGATTGAATTGCTGGGCGTATATTTGTTTGATTATTTCGTAAACTTCTTTGGAGCTATTAACTGGTTTTTGCTTTAAAATTGCAGTCAAAGCTGTGCCTGTATACTCAATATAAGCATCAATTATGCCAGCCTTAATAGCGTTATGACAAACAAATGAACCACCTAAACGGGGACGACGAGCTACTTTTAACTTAGTTGTTGCCTCGATTTGCTGCGCTAACAATTCACCTAAAATATCTTGTTCGGTAAAATCTTTGGAAGCAACAACTATATTAGCATCGTTATTACTATTGATATTTGCCGTGCAGCCAGCGATTACCAGTAACAAAGCAAAAGTTAAAAAGCACAATGCCAAAAATCTTTTCATTACTTAACTTTTAATTTTTAATTTATTCTCCATCAAACCAATTGCGAAGTCAGCTAGTAATGCAATTGCCGCCGCCGGAACTGCACCAGCTAAAATTAACTGATTATTCACTACTGATATGCCGCGAAAAATAAATACTCCTAAACCACCTGCACCAATAGCCGCTGCAATAGTTGCAATACCAATGGCAATAACTGTTGCGACTCGCACTCCTGCTAAAATGACTCCCAGTGCTAAAGGAATCTCAACTTGCAACAATAATTGTCTATCCGTCATTCCCATGCCTCTCCCAGCTTCTCGAATCGCTGGATCTACGCCAGTAATACCTGTGTAAGTGTTACGAATTATCGGCAGCAAGGAATATACAGTCAGGGCAACAATTGCTGGTACTGCACCAATGCCGCCAATTATGGGAACAGGAATGAGTAAACCAAATAGTGCCAAACTGGGAATAGTTTGGAAAATATTTGCTATGCCGAGAATTGGTTGACGAAGAAAGGTTTTACGTGTAATTAAAATACCTAATGGAATGCCTACAATGATGGCAATTCCAATGGCGATGCCTACTAAAAATAGGTGTTCTAGAGTATGCTGAAGAATTTCTGGGGCATACTTAACCAGGAAGAAATTTTTCATAAAGTATCTTGCAGGGAACGCAGACATTGCAGAAAGGCGAGGCTTTCTGGGTGTTGCGATCGCATAAATTCATCTTTCGTCCCCAATACTATCAATTCTCCGCCATACATTAAACCAATTCTCGATGCCAACACAAAGGCTTCTTGAATATCATGGGTGACGAAAACAACTGTTTTACCTAACTCTTGCTGCAAATGCCGAAACTCTTGTTGCAGTTCGAGGCGCGTAATCGGATCGAGTGCGCCAAAGGGTTCATCCATCAACAACACTGGCGGATCTGCTGCTAAAGACCTGGCTACACCGACTCTTTGCCTTTGTCCTCCCGAAAGTTCGTGCGGGTAACGTGTGGCGAATTGTGCTGGTTCTAAGCCTACCAATTGCAACAGTTCATAAACTCGCATTTTAATTTGTTTTGGTTGCCACCCTTCTAAAGATGGGACTAAACCAACATTGCGTTCGACAGTGAAATGGGGAAATAAACCAATTTCTTGAATAACGTAACCAATTTTTCGCCGCAGTTTAATTTCATCCCATTGAGTTGTGGGAATGCCATCAAATAAAACTTCGCCTTGTGTAGGTGTAAATAGGCGATTAATTAACTTCATTGTCGTGGTTTTGCCGCTACCACTGCGCCCAAGTAATACCAGTGCTTCTCCTTGGCGAATAGTGAAATTGAGATTTGACACCAATGGGCGATGATTGCGGCTAAAAGTGACATCGCGGAATTCGATGGCGGTTTGACTATTTTGCGGCATGAGTGACTTTTGGGGGACGCTAGCTATTGTATTATGTGCTGATTTTGCTAGCGTGCTAACGCCCATTTGCTTTTCCTAAAATTAGTCTGAGTGGTTATTTTCTCCAAAGTAGGGATTACCTAAAGCTTTCGGGGGTGTAGATTTTCCCAGCTTACCGACTAATGCCCATAAGTAAGGAAAAAATCACTTTCTCGTTTTTGATAAGCTAAAACACATATTTATTGCATAGTGAAGGAGTGAGGTTTTTTGACTGCTGACAGTTAACGGTCAAGAGTTAACACTCAACAGCCAACACGACCATATATGATTTAAAAAGTGTGGAACAGCTTAAATAATGTTTAAACAGTGTTGCGATCGCAGAAGTTGAGCTTCTAGTTGTTTCTGTTGCGTAATTTCGGTGTTCGCGCTCAAAATAGATTTTGGTTGACATGATTCACGCAATATGTTAATAATAATAGTTTGTGGAAACTTTACTTCTTAATTTAAGCTCTTGGCTAACGTCATTGTCATAGGTGCCCAATGGGGCGATGAAGGAAAAGGTAAAATAACTGACTTACTCAGCCGTTCCGCAGATGTTGTGGTGCGTTACCAAGGGGGTGTCAATGCTGGACACACGATTGTAGTTAAAGGTCAGACCTTTAAACTGCATTTGATTCCCTCTGGGATTTTGTATCCAAATACCGATTGCATTATCGGCTGTGGAACAGTGATCGATCCACAGATTTTGATCGCAGAACTCGACCAATTAAAAGAGTTAAATATTTCCACTGACCACCTGCTGATATCTGAAACAGCCCACGTAACCATGCCTTATCATCGATTGATTGACCAGGCATCTGAAGAACGACGGGGAAGCCATAAGATCGGCACAACAGGTCGGGGCATTGGGCCGACTTATGCTGACAAATCTGAACGTACAGGGATTCGGGTTTTAGACTTGATGGACCCGGATGGGCTACGCGAGCAGCTGGAGTGGACGATTAATTATAAAAACGTCATTTTAGAAAAGCTTTACAACTTGCCGCCTCTAGATCCACAAGAGGTAATTGAGCAGTATTTGGGGTATGCAGAACGCTTGCGACCTCACGTTGTTGATACATCGTTGAAAATATCCGATGCAATTTGGCGACGACGCAATATTTTGTTTGAAGGCGCACAAGGTACGCTCCTAGACTTAGATCACGGAACTTATCCTTATGTCACCTCCTCTAACCCAGTGGCGGGTGGGGCTTGCGTTGGTACTGGGGTAGGGCCGACAATGATTGACCGGGTAATTGGGGTGTCAAAAGCCTATACAACCCGTGTCGGAGAAGGGCCATTTCCCACTGAATTAGATGGAGAGTTGGGAGAATTGTTGTGCGATCGCGGTGCCGAATTTGGCACAACCACCGGACGCAAACGGCGCTGTGGCTGGTTTGATGCCGTTATCGGTCGCTATGCCGTGCGGATTAACGGCATGGATTGTATGGCGCTTACCAAACTGGATGTGCTCGATGAATTAGAGGAGATCCAAGTTTGTGTCGCTTATGACATAGATGGCCAACGCAGCGAACACTTCCCCACCAGTTCTCGTCAATTTGCTAGATGTCGCCCCATCTACAAAACCTTACCGGGGTGGAAAGTGTCAACAACTCACTGCCGCACCCTAGAAGACTTACCACAAGCAGCATTGGATTATCTTAAATTCTTAGCCGAATTGATGGAAGTTCCGATCGCGATCGTCTCATTAGGAGCCAGCCGCGATCAAACCATAATCGTAGAAGACCCGATCCACGGGCCCAAACGCGCTTTATTGCACCCCGACGGTACACCTGCTACCCTACTTAGTGCGTAAATTTAGTCATTAGTCATTTGTCATTGGTCATTAGCAAATGACAAATGACAAAGGACAAAGGACAACTGACAACTGACAAAGGACAACTTTTATGGCTATTACAGTCGAATCTCAAAAACGTCCAGAAGGTAGCAAGCCAAAAGCTTTGCGCCGTGCTGGATTGATACCTGCCAATTTGTATGGTCATAAGGGTACAGAATCCATTTCTTTGACCATTGAAGCCAAAACTGTTGAGCGTTTGCTCAAAAGAGCTTCCGTTAACAACACTTTGATTGAGTTGAATATTGCTGATGCACCTTGGCGCGGTAAAACCTTGCTGCGGGAACTTCAGATCCATCCCGCCAAAGGTACGCCTTACCACCTCAGCTTTTTCGCGGTTGCTGGCCACGGTGACACCACTGTAGAAGTACCGCTGCGTTATGTGGGAACTGCTGTTGGTGTTAAACAAGAAGGTGGTTTTTTAGACACTGTTATCACTGAATTGCAAGTCAGCTGTGCGCCAGAAAACATCCCAGAAATAATTGAAATTGATGTCTCTAACCTGCAAATCGGAGACAGCTTGCGTGTTCACGAGCTAGTCTTGCCTCAAGGCGTCACAGTTCTTGGCGATACGGAGCGAGTTGTAGTTAGCGTCTCGCAGCCGCAAATCAGCGCTGCTGCTGAGGATGAAGCTGAGGCAGGGAGTGAAACAACCTCTGAAGCTACGTAAGTGTGTAATAATTTTTGATGATAGCCAGGGGGAAACTCCTGGTTTTTTTGTATTTGAACCTGCATAAAGAGATGATATCATCTCCGCTAAATTACCCTTAATTCCCTCGGAACCCCACCCCGCCAACGCTACGCTTTGTCTCCCCTCCCCGCTTGCGGGGCTACGGTGTACACACAAGTCTGAAATAGCTGAAAAACCCAAGGTTTTACCCCACCCTAACCCTCCCCTTGTAAAGGGGAGGGAACTAGATTCTCCTGTTTCCCCCCTTTACAAGGGGGGATTAAGGGGGGTAATGTGACTTGTGTGTACACCGTAGGGGGAACCGGAATCAAAGTCCCCCAATTTATCGGGGGATTTAGGGGGATCTAGAACGTTTTGTTACCGAGAAGAAAACTTTTCAAACATCCTCTAACGCACTTAATTACGAATTACTTTAACGTGCATCACCAATCAAGACAAATGGCGACCAATAATAAGGATGGTCTTTAATTAGCTTCAACTTAGCTTGTTGCAAAGCTTCTCCTTTGGTCATACCTTGCTTGAGGTTTTGATAAAATTGAATCATCAATTGCTGAGTAGCTCGATCGTCAACCGCCCATAAACTTGCCATCACAGCTTTAGCACCAGCACGCTCAAATATATAAGCAACTCCTGCAAGTCCTGTGCTAGCATCATTCAAATTAGTGTCTACAGCAGTTTGACAGGCACTAAGAGTAATCAGTTGTGTGCCTTGTAGCCCTAAAAGAGCAGCATTGGCAATGTCTAAGGGTTTGTCAGCAAATAGTAACGTATTATTTTTTAACTTGATTTTTTTGCAATCTTCGGTTTTGAAACAGCCATGAGTTGCTAAATGCAAAAAGTCAAAGCGCAATGCTTGGGATCTAAACTTTTCTAGGGTAGCTTCATTGTGGATATAAACTTCACTGTCTGGCAGTATTTCCTTAATACTTCTGACTTCTGCCTCTGCACCTGGGAGATTTTGTGGGTCACTGGGTACTGGATTACCAAATGCTAAAACAGCTTGTAGTTTGGGGGGTACGGCATTTTGCACGCCTGGAGATTTTAGGGAATTATTGGAAATGCGAGTGAGATAGTTGACAGGATATTTCTCGATTAGAAATTGGTTGGTTTTACTGTCGGAAAGAGTTTCAAAAGGTAGATGGCGCAGTTGACCAGTAGCGATAATACTTAGTTCTTTGGGGGATAAAGCTTTAATTTTGTCTTCTATAGGACGAATAAGAATATCATAAAGTTTGCCGCCAGTTTCACGGTAGTTAGAATTACTTTCATCTTGTACTTCTTTCAAGTATTGGGTGAGAAGTTTATTAAATTCAGTGGGGTCAATAGATTTTTTTATAACGCTCAACTCGCCTTTTGTGAAAATAAAAATTGCGACATGATTAGGCATATCTCTGACATTAGTCAGTAAGACAGGTTGAACTACAACCGTTCCTGCGGGTATAGATGATGTAAGATTTTTAATATCTGCGGGTGTAGTTTCAAATAGTTCTGCCACTTCAGGAAACCGGCGAGAGATATTTTCGGCTTGTGAGTAAACTTGTGCTTCTAATTGCCGAATTTGTTCGGGGAGACTTTGGGAGAGATCGCTTTGCAGTTGTTGCCGCAAGGATTTCAATTGTTGATTTTTTTTACTCCAGTCATCAAGAGCTTTCTGTGCTTCTGGGTTGGCAACTTTGGCATTAATCAGGCGAGTATAATCAGCAAGGTCGGCTGTAGTGAATAGATTAACCCATTCAAAGGCTTGAGCGTATTTTTTTTGATTAATCAGGACATCGACTAAAGCAGTAGCAGTAGCACTTGCATTATTGTCCTGTAAAAACTTTTGGCGATTTTCTCGTTGCAAACCCCGGCGCATTTCTAAGCTGATTTGGAGAGATTGCTCTAAATTGGTAATAGCTTCAGTTGGTCGATTTGTACTTTGGAAAAGTACACCAATATTACTCAAGGTAATAGCTTCACCTGCGCGATCGCCCACAGCACGCCTAAGGGGCAGAGCTTGGTTGTAGAAATCGAGTGCTTTTTGCTTT
The DNA here is from genome assembly GCF_034530995.1 of Nostoc sp. DedQUE04. Lineage (NCBI taxonomy): Bacteria > Bacillati > Cyanobacteriota > Cyanophyceae > Nostocales > Nostocaceae > Nostoc > Nostoc sp. DedQUE04. The sequence continues at coordinate 75,466 of NZ_JAVRCA010000026.1, forward strand.
TCTCCTAAATCGTCGTAGACTGCACCGATGTTATTGAGTGTAGTCGCAACACCAGAGCGATCGCCCACAGCCCGATATAGGGGCAGAGCTTGATTGTAAAAATCGAGTGCTTTTTGCTTTTCTCCTAAACCGTCGTAGACTAGACCGATGTTATTGAGTGTAGTCGCAACACCAGAGCGAGCGCCCACAGCCCGATATAGGGGCAGAGCTTGATTGTAAAAATCGAGTGCTTTTTGCTTTTCTCCTAAACCGTCGTAGACTAGACCGATGTTATTGAGTGTAGTCGCAACACCAGAGCGAGCGCCCACAGCCCGATATAGGGGCAGAGCTTGATTGTAAAAATCGAGTGCTTTTTGCTTTTCTCCTAAACCGTCGTAGACTAGACCGATGTTATTGAGTGTAGTCGCAACACCAGAGCGAGCGCCCACAGCCCGATATAGGGGCAGAGCTTGATTGTAAAAATCGAGTGCTTTTTG
>NZ_JAVRCA010000026.1:76041-102611 GCF_034530995.1 Nostoc sp. DedQUE04
AGCTTGATTGTAAAAATCGAGTGCTTTTTGCTTTTCTCCTAAACCGTCGTAGACTGCACCGATGTTATTGAGTGTAGTCGCAACACCAGAGCGATCGCCCACAGCCCGATATAGGGGCAGAGCTTGATTGTAAAAATCGAGTGCTTTTTGCTTTTCTCCTAAACCGTCGTAGACTAGACCGATGTTATTGAGTGTAGTTGCTTCACCAGAGCGATCGCCCACAGCACGTCTAAGGGGCAGAGCTTGATTGTAAAAATCGAGTGCTTTTTGCTTTTCTCCTAAACCGTCGTAGACTAGACCGATGTTATTGAGTGTAGTTGCTTCACCAGAGCGATCGCCCACAGCACGTCTAAGGGACAGAGCTTGATTGTAAAAATCGAGTGCTTTTTGCTTTTCTCCTAAATCGTCGTAGACTGCACCGATGTTATTGAGTGTAGTCGCAACACCAGAGCGATCGCCCACAGCCCGATATAGGGGCAGAGCTTGGTTGTAAAAATCGAGTGCTTTTTGCTTTTCTCCTAAAGCGTTGTAGTTAAAGCCAAGCCCAAGCAGTGCAGTTGCTTCAATTTTTTGGTCTTTGAGTTGTCGTGCAATGGTTAAACCCTGCTGGAATATTTGTATTGCCTGTTGGTGTTCCTGTTGTTGTGTTAGTTTTATCCCTTGCTCTAACAGTTTTTGTGCTTCTTGCGCTTGGGAGTTTTGAGTCTGTCCCCAGGTGGGTTGAGCCATCAGCATCACTGTTAAAGGCGTTAGATAAAAGCCCACAGCCAAAAGACTGGTGAGAATTTTTTTCATAGAGTAGCGCAAAGGTAGCTGTTTTTAATTGCGTGTTAGCAAAAGTTGTCGTTAGCAACATCAAAAGTATTTAGTCAAGTCTGGGATTGCTACCTTACAGGAACGCTAAGAGCAAGCGGAGCGATCGCAAGAACAAAAATACCTTTACTTTGCGTAAGTCTTATAAAGGTTGAAACATTTATTGCCGACATCGGAGCATTTGTTATAAACGTTGGGACATTTCTTGCAAATGTTTAAGCATTTGTTGGAAATGTTTGAACGTTTGTTGCAAACGTTTGAATATTTGTTGCAACTAGTTGAACCTTTGTTATAAATATTTGAATACTTATTACAATTACTTGAACATTTGTTAGAGATGTTTGAATACTTGTTACAACTACTTGAATATTTGTTGCAAACATTTGAATACTTGTTACAACTGCTTGAACATTTGTTGCCAGCACCAAAGCATTTGTTACAAACGTTTAAACATTTGTTGCTAGCATCGAAGTTTTTGTTATCAACATCAGCAAAAGCCTAAATTAGGGATTTACGTTGAGTAGACACAAATATGCTATAGAAGCGTACAGCTAAAATAATTCACGAATCAATAAGGGTTTGCCAGAATGTTAATCGTTCTTTGTTGCGAATTGAACTGGATTTCATTCACCACATATTGCCGATTTCTAGCCACTGACTGAATACCCAGCAACTGTGCTGTGGAAACTACAGGTGGTTTAAGTTTCACCACCGCTTGACCCTGAGTAGGATTTTTTACGGTAAAAGTATTTAGGGGTATACCATTCCAAGTTACAAGCTGACCTGTGGGACGGTCTCGCTCACCCCGGATAATTTGCCGCCCATTGCTTCTGTAAGCTAACGCCCCATTCTTGAAGACTACTTTTTGAATTTTGCTCAGGGGAATTGTGGCAGTTTTGCCACTACGCTGAATTGATAGTGCTTCTGTCTGTGCATCAATTCCGATTACTCGACCACTGTTTGACCCACCTGCTTTTAGGATGACTTCTGCTAACTCTGGTAAGGCCACTGGAAGTTCTAATTCATCTGCTTTGATTTGTGTCTGTGCTAAGAAGAAATTTTCCGTTGTGACATCCTTGCTAATTACAGCTTGGATGTTCCCTGCTAGTGCTGCTGCCATTACTAAGATTGCCACAACCGATCTCTGGAAAAAAACTTTCATGGCTTTAACAGTGTATTTGACTAGATTTAACTTTCTCATTAAACTTCAGAGGCATATACTAAATTTCCGTAAAATCACTAAAACAAACTGATTATTTACCTGTAACAGTTTGTAGTTGTGCAATATAAACCTAACCCCCAACCCCTTCCCTACTAGCGTTAGGCAGGGTGGTTTCATACAAAAAAAGAAAAATACATAAGTCTTGATTTCTCGTTTAGTGTCCAGGCTTTTTCCCTCACTTCCATTCCTCTCCCCCACGGCTACCGTGTATACACAAGTCCTTCTCACCCCCTCTAACTCCCCGATGCCTTGGGGGAGAACCGGGAACCGGATATTTCCCCCAAGGCATCGGGCTACAGTGTACACACAAGTCTGAAATAGCTTACTCATCTGGGTTTTTGCGTCACTTTTACCCCACCCTAACCCTCCCCTTGCAAAGGGGAGGGAACCGGATCTTTAATCTCCCCCCTTTGCAAGGGGGGATTAAGGGGGGTAAATCCGAGGTTTGCGCTTCATTACCAAGATGTGTGTACACAGAAGCCCCCACGGGGGGAGAGGCTTTGAAACCCAGTTTTAGTTTTTCTCTGCTTGTATGAAACCACCCCGCTTCCCTACTAGCGTTGGGAAGTAAAATTCAAAGCCTCTCTCCTCTTAGGAGAGAGGTTTGGAGAGAGGTCAGAGTGTATTTGCACACAAATGAGAAACGCTATATTGTTTCTCTCATCTCCCCTATTTTTCGTATGACCCAAACCCCTAACCAGGAAACCAATATTTTAGGTAAATTCACAAGTGTACTTGGCTTACTGGGTGCGGCGCTTTTCTTTGCAGGCTGGATTTACCGTTGGTCATATTTCTACTTTTTTCAGCTAGAAGTCAATACCCTCGACTTACCCGCACAGTCTTTTTTGATAGTTCCCCTGCAAATATTTCTCGGAGATGGTTGGACAATCTGCAAAAGTGCGATCGCTTTTTTTGTAGCTGCGATCGCTATTCAGGCAACATTATGGTTAATTAAGATCGTTAGTGAGACTGTAGTCTCTGCAAGCCAACTACTATTGAGTCGCATCATCTCTGCAACCCAACACAAACGGTCATGGACAGCTAAACGGCTAAAATCTCTGGCTGAATTTAGTTCTGGACAACTGCGCTCAGTGGAATTTCTGCGATCGCTAGTCAATGAGATAGTCATAGTATCCTGGGTATTAATTGTGATATTTTGGTTAGCTCGTTGGCAAGGCATCGCAGATGCACGACGAGACGCTGGTCAAAACTCCACCTTACCTGTTGTAGCTTTAATTACACCTGAAGAAAAGTTTGCTGTGGGACGCAAACTTGATGATATATTTGCAGATCCATCTTTGAAAGGTTATCGCATTATTGGCGATCGCGGTCTATTCGACGACTTGCGAGGCAGAGAAGATAATGACATCAGCAATCCACAGCAGCCGCGAGTCTGGCGCTTACTCCTAGAACGTGGCGGCTGGATTTATTTGTTTCGAGCATTACCCTCAAACGCAAAATCTGGCGAGATTCCATCTGTGTTGGCTATTCAAGAAAGTGAGAAGGGACATATCATCATTCGCAGTCCAGAAGCTTCTAAAACGAGTTCTCCTTGATATGCTGATATCTTGCACCATTCTCAATTGACCAATGACCAATGACTAATGACAGTCATCACAGAAAATAGTGCATTAGCTTATCAACACTCAATTGGTAAACTGTGTAATAATTTTTGATGATAGCCAGGAGGAAACTCCTGGTTTTTTTGTATTTGAACCCGTAGAGCAAAGAGATGACAGAAGCGACTCTTCCAGCTTTTATCGAGCAAATGTTGCAGCCGGGATTTTATCCCCATAAGGTAACAGAACCTATTCAACTAGTTCAAACCCACGCTTCTTATGTGCTGTTAACTGGGGATTACGTCTATAAACTGAAAAAACCTGTGAATTTTGGCTTTTTGGATTTTTCTACCTTAGATAAGCGGCAGCATTTTTGTCAGGAAGAGTTACGGTTAAATCAACGCGGTGCTGGTGAATTATATTTAGAAGTTTTGCCCATAACTTTAGTAGGGGAGCAATACCAGTTAGGGGGAACGAGCGAGGCTGTAGAATATGCGCTGAAGATGCGTCAGTTTCCTCAAGAGTCGCTACTAAGTATCCTTTTTGAAGAAGGTAAGTTAAATGAGACACTTCTAAATGAGTTGGGACGAGTGGTTGCTCAATATCATGCCCAAGCACAGACGAATGATTACATTCGCACTTTTGGCGAAGTGCCAAATATCCGGGCTGCCTTTGATGAGAATTATCAGCAAACTGAGAAGTATATTGGTGGCCCCCAGACTCAGGCGCAATTTACAGAAACAAAGCAATATACAGATAAATTTTTTGCCGAACGTCCAGAATTATTTGCTAGCAGAATTCACAACGGTTATATTCGTGAATGTCATGGGGATTTACACCTGAGAAATATTGCCCAGTGGCACGATAAAATCTTGTTGTTCGATTGCATTGAATTTAATGAGTCGTTTCGCTTTGTCGATGTGATGTACGATGTGGCGTTCACTGTGATGGATTTGGAAGCTGGCCAGCGTCAAGACTTGGGTAATGCGTTTTTGAATGTTTATATAGAGCAAACTGGAGACTGGGAAGGCTTACAGGTGTTGCCCTTGTATTTAAGCCGTCAGGCTTATGTCCGGGCGAAGGTGACATCATTTTTACTAGACGATCCGAGTGTACCCGCAACGGTGAAAGAAGAAGCGACAAAAACCGCCACTGATTATTACAAACAAGCTTGGAAATACACTAAACCCAAGCAGGGACAACTAATTTTGATGTCGGGGTTGTCGGGTTCTGGTAAAAGTACCACAGCAAGACATTTAGCCCGTCAACAGGGAGCGATTCACCTGCGTTCTGATGCGGTGCGGAAGCATTTAGGGGGAATTTCTTTGTGGGAACGGGGTGGCAACGATTTATATACACCAGAGATGACCGAGAAAACTTACACACGGCTGTTAGAATTGGGAATTATCCTGGCTAAACAAGGTTTTTCGGTAATTTTGGATGCCAAGTATGATAAACAGCAGTTACGCCAAGAAGCGATCGCCCAAGCTACAAAACATCAACTTCCCGTTCAGATTATCCAATGCACAGCACCACTTGAAGTTCTAAAAGAGCGTTTGAACAATCGCACTGGTGATATTGCTGACGCCACCGCCGATTTATTAGCCTCACAAATTAAACAAGCTGAACCTTTCACTGAAGAGGAACAACCTTATGTAAAGATTTGGGATACAACTCAACCACAACAGCCACAATTAAAATAATTTGTAATTCGTAATTCGTAATTCGTAATTGAATCGAAAATTAGGAATTACGTTAGAGTCAGACGCTTTTACGTCGCTAACGCTTTGCTATCAAGCGTCATTAGTAATTTGTTAAATAAGTTTTTTATTTTATGGCAGACAAAAAGAACGACTTATTCAGTATTTCTCCCAGCTTCTTTTCTCAACTATTATTTGGGGCATTTTTAACATTTATATTAATAATGACCGGCTCCGCACCAGCCCTAAGCATCTTCTTAGGAATCATGGGCGGTTTCATCTTAAGCTGGATCGCAAATGTAACTGATAATAGCCCCCAAGCACCAAATGTAGCCTCCTCTGATGGTGTTGATGCAGGATTGAAATACTGGTTATTTTTCATGCTGGGTTTTGTATATTTAGGCTATCCAGCACCTATGAGTATCTTGCTTGGTGGATTAGGTGCTTTAGGTGGAGGCTGGATTACTGCTTGGTGGGGAAGTAAGGAAGAAACTAGAACTCAGTTGCAAGTTGAAGAATCAGAAGAGGTTGAAGTTGAACCAACGAATGAAAGGATCAACAAACGGCAAATCAGAAGAGCCGGTCGCCGTTACCGTCGCGCTCCTGGAAGTAGTTTCAATTACAAGTTTTGGGAAAGGTAATAATTTGGGGATTGGGGATTGGGGATTGGGCATTGGGCATTGGGCATTGGGAATTGGGCATTGGTCAATAATCAATAGTTTTTCTTCATCACTTCCTCATCTCCTATTCCCCATGCCCCATGCCCTATTCCCCATGCCCCATGCCCTAATAATATGTTTTTATATCTATCCAAATTACTACCACTATTTTTTTATCCACTAGGATTAGCCTGTGTAAGCTTGGTAGTAGCATTAGTGACTTTGTGGAAACGACCCCGGACTGCGGCGATCGCAATTGTTTTTTCCCTAATTTTATTGCTATTTTCTAGCAATGCTTGGATCGCTAAATCATTAGTGCGATCGCTAGAATGGCAAAATCTTCCACCCGCCCAAATACCTAATGCAGAAGCAATTGTGGTTTTAGGTGGCGCAACTAAATCAGCTTTTTTCCCAAGACCTACTGTCGATTTAAGTGAAGCAGGCGATCGCGTCATCTACGCCGCACAACTTTATCGCCAGAAAAAAGCGCCTATAATCATTCTGAGCGGCGGTCGCATTGATTGGCGTGGAAGTGGTTCGCCAGAGTCGGCAGATATGGCAACAATACTTACATCTATTGGTATTCCATCTGAGGCGATCGTCCAAGAACCGGACTCTCTGAATACTTATCAAAATACTGTAAATGTCCAAAAAATTTTGTCATCTCGTGGCATTCGTCAGGTATTATTAGTAACTTCGGCAATGCATATGCCGCGATCGCTTCAGATTTTCCAGCGTCAAGGAATCAATGCTATTCCTGCACCTACTGACTTTTTAGTTAGTGAGGGTGAGTTGCAAGAACTCGGTAGTACTCCCAAAGCCGCCATACTAAATTTATTACCTGATACTGATAACTTACACCAATTTACCATCGCTTTAAAAGAGTATATTGGTTCTTTAGTTTATCGCTTACGCGGTTGGCTTTAATTAAAGTTAGGAGTTAGGAGAGACGCGATTAATCGCGTCTGTACAGGAATTATGAGTTATTAATTAAGAAGTGCGGTAATTATCTCAATTCAAAACAGACGCGATCGCGTCTCTACGACTCTTAATTTTATGTCAAAAAATTTACCTTATATTATTCCAGTTGCTCAACCTCAAGTTGAAGAAGCTTTTGCCTCTTACCAAACAACCCATGAGTTTTACCACGAAGTTCGGTCGCGATCGGAGTTTCAGCGTTATTGTGATTGGTATTATACAACAGCAGAACAAAACCGCCAAGAACTTAAAAGAATGCGCGGCGAACTGAATATTTTCCAGTGGTTTCGCCGCCGATAAGTGATTTAGATGACTTCTAATTCGTTTTCACGTAAATGGGCTTTAAACTTTTTACTAAACTGGACTACAATCGGTAGATTAGCGCTTACTGGTCTGTCTCGCCATTGGGTGGCAATAGCTGTAACTTCGCCTTCTGTACCTTTGATGTCAAAAGGCTGATTCCGATGTTCAGGATGATGATACACCACTACCGAATCTTTAACGCGGACGCGATCGCCAACTTTCATAACAACATTTACACCTAGCATTTTCTTTTCCACAAGTATCTGCTACAAAATATATGATTAAATCGCTTAGAATTTGATTTAATCAGCTATTTCTTGACGCTTCATCGGGGTGCAACGGCTTAACCCTCTGCGTCCAGGCACGTCTTAGCAATCCGCGCGTACTTTTTTCTGTTTTTTGCCACGTTAATAAGTATCGCCCATAGCCTTTCTCTTTAACCCAAAAGCAGGGAAATGAAAGAAAATCAGGCGATATCGGATGTGCTTAGTACTTTGACAAGATATCCAACCCTTTTATCTTGACGCTAGGATGTTCCCCAGGTCAACTCTCTCACGAATGTTTCGTCTATGGCAGATGCTTGGTGATTGCGATCGCTCCTTTGTATGCTGTAGAATTTGACCTCACTTCCATTCCTCTCTCCTAAGAGGCGAGAGGCTTTGAATCTTACTCCCCAACGCTAGTAGGGAAGGGGTTGGGGGTTAGGTCTTTATTCGACTCAATACCGAAGCATTATAGAGTCTAACTAAAATTTACTTGCTTGCTTAAAAAATCGCGGAAGTTGGAATGATAAAGACTGTAGTGGATTTCTCCATCAATTTCCTGGAGTGTTAAAAACTCACGCCAATTTTCTAGAACTTCTTCGACATCGTATTCATCAGCATCAATTGTACTAGCAATGCTTTCTGCTGATACAACTGATGAAACTTGCGCTAATTTCTTCAGTACAGATGATTTTAATTCCCTCTCAAGACTTGGCGAGTTGGGGGGAATCATCTTGTGCAAATGCTGCTGATAATACGCTTCTAAAGCAGGGGGGAGTTGTCCCGTTACGATCGCTTCTCTCAAATATCGATATTGGATCTTGTGGGGGAATAACGCGGTATTCTTCGTCTGTATTAGACATATTCAAACAAAAAACGGTAGAGCAATTAATACTCTACCGTTTTTTAATTTGGGATCTAATCTAAAAAATCCCAAACCCTAAATCTTACTCAACGCCTTGGGGTAACAATTCCCGACGCTGTTGAGAACTAACTTGCACAACGCCATTTTCATCCACATCAACAAGGGCTGTATCGCCATCCTTGATACGACCAGACAGAATTTCTTCTGCTAGGCTATCTTCTAACAGGCGCATAATTGCCCGACGTAATGGCCTCGCGCCGTAGCTGGGACTGTAACCTTCTTGGATCAACCGATCCTTGAAGCGATCGCTAACTTCTAAGGTGATACCCTTTTCAGTGAGACGACCAAATACTTCCTTGAGCATAATTTCGGCGATTTGGGTCACTTCTGGCTTGCTCAACTGACGGAAGACGATAATTTCATCGAGTCGGTTGAGGAACTCTGGACGGAAGTACTGCTTGAGTTCTTCGTTCACCAAAGAGCGAATCCGGTTGTAAGTTGACTCGCTGGCATCTTCGGAGAATTCAAACCCGATACCGCTACCGCCTTTTTCAATTACCTTAGAACCAATATTGGAAGTTAAAATCAGCAAGGTGTTCTTGAAGTCTACCGTGCGACCTTTGGCATCAGTTAACCGACCGTCTTCCAAAATTTGCAGCAGCATATTGAAAACATCGGGGTGCGCTTTTTCGATTTCGTCGAACAACACCACGGTGTAAGGACGCCGCCGCACGGCCTCGGTCAGCTGACCACCTTCGTTATAACCAACATAACCAGGAGGGGAACCAATCAGCTTGCTGACAGTGTGACGCTCCATGTATTCCGACATATCTAAGCGGATCATCGCTTCTTCGGAACCGAAGAAGTAAGCAGCTAAGGACTTCGCCAACTCGGTTTTACCTACACCAGTAGGCCCAGAGAAGACAAAGCTAGCTATGGGTCGATTGGGATTCTTCAAACCGACACGAGCGCGACGAATTGCTCGTGAAACTGCTTTGACAGCTTCATCCTGACCGATTAAACGCTGATGCAAGGTATCTTCCATGTGCAACAGCTTTTCAGATTCAGATTCGGTGAGTTTGTTCACCGGTACTCCAGTCCAGGAAGCGACAATGTGAGCAATGTCTTCTTCTGTAACTACAGGTTCTTCATGTTCTGTGCCAGTTGCATTGGTCTTGCTTTGAGCGATCGCCCGGATTTCGGCTTTGATTTCCATTTCGCGATCGCGCAGTTCTCCAGCTTTATCGAAGTCTTGGGAGCGCACTGCATCATCTTTTTCTTTTAATATCTGACGCAGTTCTTTGTCTAACTCTTTGGCTGCGGGTGGCAGCTGGGAGTTAATCAAGCGCACTCTAGAACCAGCTTCATCAACTAAGTCGATGGCTTTATCTGGTAGGTAGCGATCGCTAATGTAACGGTCTGACAATTTCGCCGCCGCTACTAATGCTTCGTCGGAGATTTTCAGTTTGTGGTGTTGCTCGTAGCGTTCGCGCAAACCATATAAAATTTCAATTGTTTCATCAACTGTAGGTTCGCCAACCATTACTGGTTGGAAACGTCGCTCTAGGGCTGCATCTCGCTCGATGTGCTTCCGGTATTCATCTAAGGTTGTAGCGCCGATGCACTGCAACTCACCTCTGGCCAAAGCTGGCTTGAGGATATTTGCTGCGTCAATCGCACCTTCTGCTGCACCCGCACCAATTAAGGTGTGTACCTCATCAATCACGAGAATGACATTACCCGCCGAGCGGATTTCATCCATGATTTTTTTCAAGCGTTCTTCAAATTCACCTCGATACTTGGTTCCTGCTACGAGCAAACCAATATCTAAGGTGACGACGCGTTTATCTTCGAGGATGTCAGGGACATCTTTGGTGGCAATGCGTGAAGCTAAACCTTCAGCGATCGCAGTCTTACCAACCCCTGGTTCCCCAATCAGCACTGGGTTATTTTTTGTTCGGCGACCCAATATCTGAATCACCCGCTCAATTTCCTTGGCGCGTCCTACCACCGGATCGAGCTTATTGTCTATTGCCATTTGGGTCAGGTTTGAGCCAAATTCATCCAGAGTCGGGGTTTTTGTGCGCCCGGATGAACCGCCTGGTGAAACTTCGGCAGTTTCTCCCAACATCCGAATAACTTGGGTTCTTACCTTAGATAGATCCACACCGAGGTTTTCTAGCACCCTGGCTGCGACGCCTTCCCCTTCGCGGATTAGGCCCAACAGCAGATGCTCGGTGCCAATGTAGTTATGCCCCAGTTGGCGTGCTTCTTCCAAGGAAAGTTCTAAAACTCGCTTCGCCCGTGGCGTAAACGGAATTTCCACGGCAACAAAGCCCGATCCCCGTCCTATAATTTTTTCAACTTCAATTCGGGCATCTTTGAGATTGACGCCCATTGATTTCAGCACCTTAGCAGCCACTCCAGTGCCTTCGCCAATCAGACCCAGGAGGATCTGCTCGGTTCCGACAAAGTTGTGACCTAAACGGCGGGCCTCTTCTTGGGCCAGCATGATTACCTTAATGGCTTTTTCTGTGAAGCGCTCAAACATGGCTTTATCCCATCATCTGCGGTCGTGCCGGTATGCTGATTTTAGCACAGGCAAAGCTTTTGGATGCCTGTATAACAGATTATAGACATCCTGAACCTATGACTTGGGTTGATGGGCTAATTGTTAACTATTGACTACTTCTATCTTGCTAGTGTACTGAGGAGCTTTAGTTTACCAGCGTTTTTGGGATTTATTGGGATTTATTACAAATAGTTGACCGTTTAGATTAAGGGTTTTTTGACTCAATCCCAAACATTTATATTTAACATATGTATTTTTTAATATCAAGCAAAAATAATTAATATACAATTTATTTATATAATTTATTTTTTAGATAAAATATTTAAATAAAAATAGGTGCGACAAAGTTACATTTTTTTGCTGAAGCCGATCGCAAGCCCTAATAATCCAAAATTACTCATACCCAACTAAATAGGTAGGCAGAAATAAAGCTAACTATATAACAAAATGTAAAACCTTCAAAACCCATGTAATTGCTTCACTTTTCTTTGCTCCGTAGCCAACGGGAACGCCAGGGGCGAACGCAATAATATAGTTATAAATCTTCTCGCGGACTTACTTAAAAAGCAAATGCCAAGAGGATTTTTCGAGGCGATCGCTGACAATGGAATACCATTGGTCTAAAGTTGCTTTAAATTTGCGGTGTTGTAAATCTGGGAGCCAAAGGATTAAAGCATCCTCATCGTTATCTTGGTAGTAACGCCGCCGCCGCCCAGCTGTTTTGAAGCCAAATTTTTGATATAAAGATATAGCCCCCAAGTTGGAAGCTCGGACTTCGAGGGTAGCTCGCTCCATTTTGCGATCGCAAGCTGTCTTAATAAGTGAATATAATAAAGCCGCACCCATTCCTTGACGCTGATATTCGGGATGAACCGCCAAAATTGTAATATGGGCTTCCTCTAAAATTGACCAAAAGCAACCCATCCCCAGTAGTCTCGAATTATCGACAGGAGAGAATAAACCCAGTAAATCGCTGTTGGGACTGTCCAACTCTCGTTGGTAGCCCTCCATTGTCCATAGACCACCAAAACAGGCTCGATCCAGTTCCAACAAAGCACTCAGATGTTCTGGGGTGAGTAATTTAATTTCTAAGTCTAATGAAATCACATTTATTGAATAACGTTACAAACCCTTTGTAAACTGGGAATCGGGAGACGAACTCAAAGCCCGTAATTTGAACAAGGAAAACTTTTATAGTTATGGTATCGACTCACCCCACTGGGGTTCAACATTCTGGAAGTCAATATTTACCTCAAAGACACGACACCAGTGCAAATCCTTCGCCTAATCAAGAACTTTTACCCTTGACTGCCAGAGTTCATCATCATGACCTCTTGGAAATTGGTGGGTGTGATGTCACAACCCTAGTTGAGCAGTTTGGTTCACCTTTATATATTTTAGATGAAGAAACCCTGCGTTCGGCTTGTCAGCAATACCGAGATGCTTTCAAGCAATATTACAAGGGCGAATCTCAAGTATTGTACGCCTCAAAAGCTTGGAATTGTTTAGCTGTTTGTGCGATCGCCGCATCTGAAGGACTGGGAATTGATGTAGTTTCCGGAGGCGAACTTTACACCGCCCTACAAGCGGGTGTTAGTCCCAATAAAATCTACCTTCATGGAAATAATAAATCTCGTGAAGAATTAATTTTAGCGATCGAGTCTGATGTCACCATTGTGGCGGATAATTGGTATGAGTTGCGTACCCTTGTCGAAATAGCCCAACCTGCTCAACCAATCCGCATCATGCTACGGTTAACTCCCGGTATTGAGTGCCACACTCACGAATATATTCGCACGGGACACTTAGATAGCAAATTTGGCTTTGATCCCAACGATTTAGATGAAGTGTTTGCTTTTGTCAGTCAACAACCTATCCTTCATTGCGTAGGGGTACATGCTCATATTGGTTCCCAAATTTTTGAGCGCCAACCGCATCAAGATTTGGCTGCTGTTATGGTGCAGTGGCTGCGGGATGCCAGGAAGTATGGTTTAAATATCACAGAGTTAAATGTTGGTGGCGGTTTAGGGGTTAAGTACATAGAATCAGACGATCCCCCTAGCATTGAAGAGTGGGTGAAGGCAATTTGTGAAGTAATTCAAGCAGCTTGTGCGGCCGAAAATCTGCCTTTGCCGAAATTACTTAGCGAGCCGGGGCGATCGCTAATTGCCACGGCTTGCGTTACTGCTTATACTATTGGTTCATCCAAAGTTATTCCAGAAATTCGTACCTATGTAGCGATCGATGGGGGAATGTCTGATAATCCCCGACCGATTACTTACCAATCAGTTTATCGGGCAGTAGTTGCCAATAAAATGTCTTCACCTTTAACCCAAACAGTCACAATTGCTGGTAAACATTGTGAATCAGGAGATATTCTGATTAAAAATGCTCTACTCCCAAAGACTGAACCAGGGGATATTCTCGTAGTTATGGGAACTGGTGCGTACAATTACAGTATGGCATCTAACTACAACCGCTTGCCTCGACCGGCAGCTGTCGTAGTGGCAAATGGCGAAGCAAATTTAATTTTGCAACGTGAAACTTATGAAGATTTAATTCGACAAGATCGCCTACCAGAAAGACTAAAGAAATAGTCATTTGTCCTTGGTCATTAGTCATTGGTCATTTGCAAATGACCAAGGACAAATGACAAAGGACAAATAACAAATGACCAACTGTAAATTAGAGGCAAAAGTTTAATCCAGATGTCATGAGAGATTGGTGGAAGCAATGGCTGACAAACCTGGGGTGGTCACAGTCCTTGCTACTTGGGACTCTGGATATTGTGTTAGTGCTGGCGCTGACGTACATGATACTAGTTATTATTAGTGAGCGCCGGACACTATGGATGGTGCGGGGATTCATTATCTTAATGCTAGCCTCAGCACTCAGTGGCAGATTCGGACTACCTCTGCTAAGTTTTGTACTAGAAAAGTTGGTGATTGGTTGTGCTGTGGCGATGGCAGTTGCTCTACAGTCAGAGTTTCGGCGGTTTTTGGAGCAATTGGGGCGTGGCGAATTCCGCCAGCTGTTTCAACCCGACCGTCTGGCAATCCCCAAATCTGATAGCGTAATTGATGAAATTGTTGAGGCTGTTAAAGAATTGTCAAAAAACCGCATTGGAGCTTTACTAATTGTGGAAACCACAGGGCCAATTGATGAGCGAGATTTTTCTGTGCCAGGAGTAAAGCTAAATGCGGAAGTTTCTAAAGAACTAATCCAGACAATTTTTCAGCCGAAAACTTTGTTACACGATGGAGCGACATTGATTCGTGGCTCACGGATTGTGTCATCAGGTATAATTTTACCACTTTCGGGACGCACAGCCTCGCGCCAGCTGGGAACACGCCACCGGGCAGCAATGGGAATTACTGAGCGGGTCGAAAATTGCATTTGTGTCGTTGTCTCTGAAGAAACGGGTTCTATTTCCTTAGCGGAACGGGGAACCCTAAATAGACCGCTGACGAATAGGAAACTGAAAGAGTCATTAGAGGCTGTTTTGTCTCCAACCGTGGATAGGGAAGCTGTTGCTCCTGGTCTGTTGAGTTTTGTTCGTCGGATAGGTGGGAAGACACTAGCACTGGTTTCACGTTTACTCAGATTACCATCGACCGCTTCTCGAGATAAAAAATGACACTACAACAAACTAAACTGCAAGATTTACCTACCGATTTAAAACGAGAATTATTGCCGCAGCACGTTGCGGTGATTATGGATGGTAATGGTCGATGGGCTAAACGTCAGGGTCTACCCCGAATTATGGGTCATAAGCGAGGAGTAGATGCTCTCAAGGATTTACTTCGCTGTTGTCAGGATTGGGGAATTCAGGCGTTGACAGCTTATGCTTTTTCAACAGAGAACTGGAAAAGACCGCAGGAAGAAGTAGATTTTTTGATGACTCTATTTCAAAGAGTTTTGCGCCAAGAACTGCGGGAAATGGTCGAAGAAAATGTTCAAATTAAGTTTGTAGGGAATTTGCAAGACCTGCCACGATCGCTTCAACAAGAAATTTCCCGTTCAATGGAAGAAACTAAGAATAATCGCGGTATCCGGTTTTCGGTGGCAACTAATTATGGTGGACGGCAAGAAATTTTACAAGCTTGTCAGGCGATCGCTAAGCTTGTCCAGCAAGGTGTGCTACAACCCAATGAAATTAATGAACAGGTGTTTGAGAGCCACTTGTACACAGCCGGAATTACTGATCCAGATTTGTTAATTCGCACCAGTGGAGAAATCCGCCTCTCAAATTTTCTTCTCTGGCAAATGGCTTATGGAGAAATTTATATTACCGATGCTCTCTGGCCCGATTTTGACCGTGCCGAATTTCATCGTGCCTTGTGTGCCTACCAGCAACGGGAGCGGCGATTTGGGAAAGTCTAAATCTGTTTACGCAATTAGACTAAGTAGGTCGGCGTAAAAATTTGTCGTTGGCATCAGGCAGGAGGAAAAGGGTTTTAGTCTAGTTTATCTTTCTTCACATAGTTTGGTTTTCTTGTGCCAACTTATTTATATAGCAAGGGACTGGGGACTGGGTGAAAAGTCTTGTTGTGTCTAAGTTTTATCATCTGTTAATGTCCTAACCACGAAGGCTTGTGCTATACAACCAATACCTAATTGGGATAAAAAAGTAATTAAATAAAATCAACTATTTTTCGGTCGTCGCAGTTTCTTGGAATTCATTGGGCCGAGAATTTGATTCAGGCTACGCAATTGCTCTGCTGTACCCATACCAATTAGTCTGTCTCCCGACATTAAAATCGTATCGCCAGTGGGGCCACCGATTAAAGTTCCATCAACACGGTGAATTGCCAGAACCAATGCTCCAGTTTGCGATCGCAATCTCGCCTTTTGCAAACTTTGACCCACAACAGGACAGAAAGCTGGATCGAGTAAAAATTCTTCCATATATAACTGGCGGTCTGCACCAGTCAAAATCCCATCTACAAAATCCAATACTTGGGGCCTGAGAGCCGCAGCAGCCATCCGCTTTCCACCAGTAATATAGGGGGATATCACTTCATCTGCACCACCGCGTCGTAACTTCTGCAAAGCTTCTTCTGTACTTGCCCGTGCAATTACCCGAATTCCTGAATTCAGCGTTTTTGCTGACAAGACGATGTATAAATTTTCAGCATCAGAGGGAAGGGCTGCAACGATACACATCGCTCGTTCAATACCAACTTTTAGGAGTGTGTCATCTAATGTAGCGTCACCTTGGTATGCTGTGTAACCTTCAGTCTGTGCCCTTTGTATTGATTCCGTCTCCGAATCAATTACTACAAAAGCTACACCTTCTGTCCGAAATTCCTTGGCAATTTGCCGACCAGTCCGACTAAATCCACAGATGATGTAATGTTCTGATAGGGATTCCATTAACCGCCTCTGTTGTTGTAGCCGAATTCCTTCTTGAAAGTACCCTTGAATAATCGCTTCTGTAAATCTATTGACAATGTAACCGATATTGACTACACCTAACAAAATCAGGGCAATTGTAAACAATCGTCCTCGACTACCGAGTGGTTGCGTCTCTCCGTATCCCACAGTCGCCAAAGTGATAACTGTCATGTAAGCTGCATCTTCCCATGACCAGCCCTCCACTAACCAATACCACAAAGTGCCAATCAAGAAAACACCACCAAGAGCGATCGCCCCAGCCATCAACTCTTTTTGGATACGTTGATATTTTTGCTCAAGTGTTGAGAATGAGGTAAAAATAGTATTTTTAGCCTACTTTTTCTAGTTTTCTACTAACTTTAAAATTATCTATACTAATAGTCCAATAACTCAGGACTACTTACCTTTTTTCTTATCTAGTGCTTCTTGGATAGCGCGTCTACAGAATTCTGGAGGGTCTTCTTGTGCTTTCACCTCTTCCTTCATTTCCTTAGTAACCCGGAAACTCAGATTATCGGTTAACTCTCTACTTGGTTGAGATGATTCAAAATTTTGAGGGTTACCCTTGGGGTTAGGCATTGTTGAGAGATATAAATAAGGCTTGATTTGATGTATACAAGGAAATAGAGTTTAAATCGGTAGGTATCATCCCTGGAAAAGTTGTTACCTACCGATACCACTTTTACAAGAGGTAACTCTATTTTATGTTCACGCGTTCCGAGTTAGAAATCAAAACCATCCCAGAATTACGTGACTTATGCCGTCGATACGGTGTTAAACCTACAGGCAGTGCGGCATACAAAGTCAGCTACCTTACTTCTCTGATGGCATTCCCTCAGCTAGCACTTGGGCAGCTAAGAGAAGGAAGGGGATTAAAATCTCCTGGACTTAGCGCCATTCAATTTTTTGAAGGGGTGATAGATGAAATGAATTCACCCACAGATGAGCAAGCAGCACTCATCAAAATAACCTTGGAAGGTAGGAGAATGGCTTACCCTGATAGATTTGACCAAGAGAACCTGCTGAATTTGCACAAAGCTAAGATGCACCTTGAAATGGTTGTTGGGCTACTGGGTCAGTAACTATTTTCAATTTCTCGCTAAACTCCCTTCATCCCAAAGGGGAGTTTTTTTTCACCACCACCAGGCCTTTGAGGTCATATAAACGTTAGTTTAAGAAGAAGTACGAGTTGTGCTAAATAAAAAGTATTTTTTAGGGATTTCTAGGAAACTAGTAAATAACTATATAATGAAAAACTTTCAGGAGGAGCGGTAGTGAGCCTACAAACTCTCGTTGACCAAGCCACCATCCCCCCAGATTCAGGGTCAGCATCTAGTCCCTTTGATACAGATAGCTTTAATGAAGCTGTCATGTCTACCTACGCCCGGTTTCCCTTAGCCCTAGAACGGGGTGCTGGATGCCAAGTTTGGGATACGCAGGGACGGGAATATCTGGACTTTGTAGCGGGAATTGCTACTTGTACTTTAGGACATGTCCACCCAGCGATGGTAGAAGCGGTAACACGCCAAATCCAAAAGCTGCACCATGTCTCTAATTTGTATTACATTCCTGAGCAAGGTGAATTGGCAAAATGGCTTGTCGATCGTTCCTGTGCCGATCGCGTATTTTTCTGCAACTCTGGAGCTGAAGCTAACGAAGCCGCAATTAAACTGGCGCGTAAATACGCTCACACAGTATTAGACATTGAAAAACCGATTATTTTAACCGCCAATGCCAGTTTCCACGGACGGACTTTGGCAACAATTACCGCTACAGCACAACCGAAGTATCAAAAATACTTCGATCCCTTGGTTCCTGGGTTCCACTACGTAAATTACAACGATATTAACGCTGTGGAAGTAGCGATTAGCGAGTTGGATGAAGGCGATTATCGGGTAGCAGCAATTCTGATCGAGCCATTGCAGGGAGAAGGCGGTGTACGTCCAGGAGACGTTGCCTATTTCAAAAAGCTCCGGCAAATTTGCGATGAAACTGGCGTTTTGTTGATTTTCGACGAAGTGCAAGTTGGTATGGGACGTAGCGGCAAATTATGGGCTTACGAGCATCTCGGCGTTGAACCAGATATTTTCACCAGTGCTAAAGGCTTAGGTGGAGGTGTCCCTATCGGTGCAATGATGAGCAAGAAATTTTGCGATGTTTTTCAACCAGGGGAACACGCTAGCACTTTTGGCGGAAATCCTTTTGTGTGTGGTGTGGCACTCAGTGTTTGCCAGACATTGGAACGGGAAAATATTTTGCAGAATGTGCAAGACAGGGGCGAACAGTTGCGAACTGGATTGAAGGCGATCGCAGCGAAATATCCTCAGCACATTGGCGAAGTTCGGGGTTGGGGTTTAATCAACGGTTTGGAGTTACGAGCCGACATCGAGATAACCGCAGCCGATGTCGTCAATGCTGCCATCAAGGAAGGTGTATTGCTAGTACCAGCTGGGCCAAAAGTAGTCCGGTTTGTGCCACCGTTAATTGTTACAGAGGCGGAAGTCAATACTGCCTTGCAAGCTGTGGACAAGGCGATCGCAATTCTCACCAAATAAAACAGGAGTCAGAATACAGAATTCAGAATTGGTGAATACTCAACCCATAAAGAGATAGAGTTTTAAGGCGAGAATATTTTAATTTTTTTCGCCCAGTAACTATTTCACTCGCTTTTAACCAATATGCGTCACCCACTCGTACAGAATTCATACTGAATTCTGACTCCTGAGTTCTGAATTCTTCATATAAAATATTGTTTGTTTTGTGTAGAGACGTTGCATTGTAACGTCTCTTTTTCATTCTGGGGAAATTTCTCGATAAGCTTGCCGACACTGCTCATAATTGTCTGGCAAAATCTCAGCATTACCAAAACATAATTGCTCGTGAGTAGTAATTAAAGTTTCATAAGGCTGTATGGAAGTCACAGACGATCGCAGCAATTGCAAATATTCTCCATCAGTACGGCTGAGTTTGTGGGGTGCGTAGGCGCCCTGCGGCTTGTCGCTAGACATTGCATTTTTATCCAACTGCTGCAACATCGCTAAATAAACACAACGGCAAGCCTCACGGTAGTTACCTTGACGGTAAAATTCTTGCGATCGCTCCAACAAAAGGGCTATGGATGACTCATTGGAGCGAGTTTTGACGCGAAAATCAGTGAGATTGGCACTTCTATTTAGCCAAGAATATATATAGGGACTGAATTCTCGCCATAATCGCCAACCCACCCACGCTACAAATAATCCCAGTACCAGCCAAAACAAGAATTTCAGCAATTCACTAAGCCTTGGGCTAATTGACCATCCAGTAGGCAATTCTGGTAAAGCCCGTTCAAAGCGGTAAAACTGGTATTCCCACCATTCACCCGCTTGTTGTTGGAATTGAGACAAATGCCAATTCCAGCTAGTTTTTTCAAAAGTATCTGTCATAGGAGGGAGTGGGGAGCAGGGGAGTGGGGGAGCGGATGAGTAATGAATAATGAGTTGGAGCAGGGAAGCAGAGGGGCAGGGGGCAGAGGAGCAGGGGAGCAGGGGACAAGGAGATAAACAAAACTCTTAACTCTTAACTCCTAACTCCTAACTCAGCACTCTAACGCCCAATGCCCAATGCCCAATGCCCAATGACCAATGACCAATGACTAATGACTAATGACTCTTGACTCTTTTTTTATCATTAGCCAACCGATGAGAACAAGTAGCGCACCGAATGCCAGAAATCCTAGATCCCAAGCTAACTCATTTGGGCCTGGTTTCACATGATGGACACCGAGAATTTGGTGGTCAATTAAACCTTCAATAAAGTCGAACAACCCAGTCCCAATCAGTATCGATCCAATAAAGGTTTGTGATGACCAAGGAACATCATCACGTCTTCCGGCACGCCATAGTAACACAAGTCCTGCCACGGTGAATACCCAATCCAAGGTATGAAATAATCCATCCCACACCATGTTCAAATCTATATTCGCCCTATTTGTCAGAGGCCTGATGTTACTGAGCATGTGATGCCACTGGAGGATTTGATGCAGTAAAATTCCATCAATAAACCCTCCAAGACCCACACCAAGAAAAATGCCAGCAGTGATTAGTGGTGCGCGTCGGTTGAGGGTTTCATTTTTCGCCTCCATTGTCAACCTCATAGATAGGCTTTTCTCCCAAAATACAACTCTTTTGAGAGAAATATCTTCTATCTTGAGGCAAGTACGATCGTTTAACTTAAATTAATAATCTTCAAATTTAATCTGCATACCCGCTTTCACTGGGTCGAAATCTTGGGGAAAATGGGTGCTGCGATCGCAATCTGCTTTTTCCAGGTTCGCTCCTTTAAGAGCGGCTTGGCGGAGATTCGCTGACATCAATAATGCTCCCCTAAGATCGGCATCCTTCAGATTAGCTTGACTCAAATCAGCAAAGCTCAAATCAGTTCCCCTCAAATTAGCGTTACTCAGGTTAGCTTCACTCAAGTCAGCATAACTTAGGTCAGATCCTTTCAAGTTAATGCCTTGCAAATCAGCATTACCCAGTTCTGCTTTACTAAAGTTCCGTTTTCCTGCTGCATAACTCTCCACGAGAGTAGCGGCACTATTTATCGGCTGTTGAAAATTGACTTCAGGCATATAACAGCGTCACAGATTGCTCGTTCTTACTTTCATCTTCCCCTTTTAATTACGAATTACGAATTACGAATTACGAACTAGTAATTATACTTCCTAAATGTAATACATTAGTTCCTTCTGTTGTCGGATCGATCTTCGTTCACAAAGGTCTTGGAGTGTATATTTTGCTAAAACAGAGTTAGCAGCTTGACGTGCTTCTTGCCAAACTTCCTGAATTAGCTCACCTTCTACTGTATTAGGAGTCGGCTCAGAAGGAGAGACAATAATATCTGACCCTTCCATGCAGCTAAAAGCATCCAACACTGTAATTTTTCCGGGATCTCGTGCCAGAACATAGCCACCTTTGGCTCCGCGTATACTCTTAATTAAACCTCCACGTCTTAATGTCGCTAGGAGTTGTTCTAAATAGCGGTTCGGGATGTCTTGCAAAGCCGCTATCTCTCGAATTTGTAGGGCTTCACCGTTAGGGTAGCAGGTTGCTAACTCTAACAGGGCTAGAAGTGCGTATTCTGATTTGTTAGAGATTACCACAGGCGTAATATTTTAAGCTCATATTTAAAGATACAAAGTCTTTGAGTTTGTTTCCCTAAGCTACTGCGAAGAAAAACTTTACAATCAACCTATTGTTGACCGGCTTACTCCACTTTAAAGACCTTCTAGCATACAAGCAATTACTTTTGTTTTTAAATTCGATAAATAAAAGTGATTGATTAGCTATACATGGAAATTTCTTGAAAATGGCAGAATAACTGTAAAGGTAGTTCCCGCATCGATCGCACTTTCAACTGTAATCTCGCCGCCGTGTAAATCTACAGCCTGCTTGACAATGGACATCCCTAATCCCATTCCTGGGATATTGGCTGTATTACTAGCGCGATGGAACGGTTCAAAGATGTGTTCAATGTCAGAAGCAGGAATGCCAATACCAGAATCTTGAGTCTGAAATATAGCTTGCTCGTTGCTAGTGGTTACAGAAAACCTAACTGTACTTCCAATGGGAGAGTATTTTAGACAATTTGAGAATAAATTACTCAAGATTTGGCGCAGTAGTTTCGCGTCTAAATTAGCTTCTGTGCATTGGCACTCACTGCTAAAAACGATCGCATGTTGTGAGCGATCGCTCTGTTGTAATTCTTCTAATAAATCGCGGCAAAATTCCACTAAATTTATCGGTGTTGGATTAAACTCTAACTTGCTTGTTTCATCCTGACTCACCACTAATACATCATCCAATAACTGGGTTATATGCATAACTGATTTTTGAATGCGACGCAGGTGAGTCTGTTGTCGCTGTTCGCTCCAGAGGTGGCGATAATGTTCTAGTAGTTCCGCAGAAGAGTGGATGGTAGCCAAAGGGGTGCGAAACTCATGGGAAGTGATGGTGAGCAAGCGGGATTTAAGTTCGCTAAACTCCCTTTCTTTAGCAAGCGCTTGTCGCATCGCCTGTTCTGCCCATTGCAGCTTGGCTTGGGTTCGCTTGCTTTCGCTAATGTCCCGCAATATCCAGCGCAGACTAACTAACTCACTATGTCGATCGCGGATAGCAACCACCTTAACCGCAGCAATAATAGGTGTTTTGTCACGCGGTCGTAGGTTTACTTCCCATTCTTGCATTTTCCAGTCTGGGAATTGAGCGCGATCGCGCAGATGAGTTAGTTTCAAATGAAAAGCAATTATTTCTTTCTCAAGCACAAAAATCCCTATGGATTTGCCCAACAATGAACTTTTAGAAATGTTAAGCAGAGTGGTAGCGGCTGAGTTAGCTTCCTGAATTATCCCTTTTGTATCAGTCACAAAATAAGCGTCTGGGACTTCCTCAAATAATTCTTGGTAGCGTTGATTTTCTGCTACCAAAGCCTGCTGAGTTTTGGATAATTCTTCATTTTGCTGCTTTAAATCTTCATTTACTAGTTGAAGTTCTTCCAAAGCCAGGTAAACTTCTTTGAATACTGCGGTAACGAGTTGAATATCTGCTTGTGCTTTTTGCTGTTCGTTCTGGCGTTGCAAGAGGGCGACGCGCTTACGCATGTTCTCTATCTGCAAAGCTAAATCGTCCGAATTCACGCTCTTGCTCCTAATTTCTAAAGTGGAGTTTGTTTTAGATTCCCTACTTAGACGATATTAGCTTTTGGAGTTTAGCAGCTATCAGTAATTTCAATGTAGTTTTAGGTAGTTTTAGTTCTTTGGGCTGATTAGGACTGAATACAGCAGAATTCAGGAGTAAAACATACTTTATACCTGGCTTTAAGATGAATCTTTGTCTATTTCATCTTCCTGGAAATCTGCTGTAAGTAATCAAGCAGCTCTCGTTTATAGCACAAGCCTTGGTGGTTAGGACATCAACAGACACGATACAACTTAGACACAAAAAGGCTTTTCACCCAGTCCCCAGTCCCCAGTCCCCAGTCCCTTGCTATATTTAATGTTTTCGTTTGGAAATATTACTCAATTGCTCTCGAAGGTCTGCCCATTTAATACCTTCTAGACTGGGTAAAACAATATGAGCGGCTCCAACTCGCTCAACAGGGCCAAGTCCTATTGCCCACATCCCAGCAGCGAGAGCGGCTTCAACACCGGCTGCGGCATCTTCTACAACCACAGATTGCGCGGGTTCGATTCCTAGCTGCTTGGCTGCGTACAGAAAGAGGTCGGGTGCTGGCTTGGGTTCTTGGACGCTATAACCATCAGCGATCGCATCTACTTTATCAGCAATGCCCAATCGCTCAATCACAGTCTGGGCATTTTTGCTTGCTGAACCAATACCGATCTTAATACCAGCTTGCCGCAGTTCATCCAACAAGGCGATCGCACCTGGTAACAAATCGTGGGATGTCATGTTTTGGATCAATTCCACATAGTAGCGATTTTTACGCTCCATCATCTCCTCGATTTGTGCTTCCGAATACGCTCTATTCCCAAGAATCACCATCAGAGAAGCACGACGGGATACACCCCGCAGGGCTTCGTTAGCTTCTCGATTAAACGGTATACCTTCTTCATCAGCTAGCTTTTGCCAAGCGAGATAGTGGAGTTCTGCTGTATCTGTTAGCACACCATCTAAATCGAAAATGAATCCTTGGATGTTGGGCATTGGGGATTGGGCACTTGTACTGAGCGAAGTCGAAGTATTGGGCATTGAGAATTGGTTGTCTGCGTTATCTGCGTTGTTTCCTTGTCTTCTTGTTCCCTTCTCCTCATGCCCAATGCCCAATGCCCCATGCTCCATGCCCAATTCCCAATGCAAATCAAAGTCGTGCCATTTCCCGCGCCAGTGCAGTTTAAACTTTAAGCGCGTCCAGCCAGGGGGAAGGTGAGGGTTGGCTACAGGGCCATTTTCAGTTAATTGGATGCCGCCGAATCCAAAAATTACAGCTTGCCAAATTCCACCAGCACTAGCACCGTGAATTCCGTCGTTGGTATTACCTCGGTTATCTTCAAGATCCACCATTAACGCCCGCATAAATTGTTCGTAAGCTTCAGTTGATTTGCCCAAATCGGAAGCTAAAATGGCTTGAACTGCTGGGCCAAGGGACGAACCATAAGTAATATCAGTGCGGGGTGCGTAGTAGTCCCAGTTTGTCTGCAATGCTTTTTCGTTATAGGGAAAATCTGCTGATTCCCGCATTAAATATAGGAGCATTAATACGTCTGGCTGTTTGAGTACTTGAGATTTGTTGGTTTTATCAATACCTAAGATCGGTTGCATAGAGCGATCGCGTGGTTCATAATCTGCTAAGTTGATATCTTCCAATTGGAAAAATCCCTCGCACTGCTCGATTAGTCCTGTTGATGGGTCATAGAAAAACAATATTTTGGCGACGATATCTTGCCAGTGCGATCGCTCCTCTGGAGTCAGCTTTAGTTTCTGTTCTAGTTCGGTGGCTCGTTCGGGGAATTTGTCAGCCAGCCAATCATAGACGGCGATCGCTTTCTCTAGATGCCATTGCGCCATCCGGTTTGTAAAGGCGTTGTTGTGGACTAATTCATGGTATTCATCCGCTCCGATTACTCCCTGAATTTCATACCGCGAGCGCTCAGAATTGAATTCGACTCGACTACCCCAAAAGAGCGCGGCATCTAAGATAATCTCTGCGCCGCACTTTTGCATCCAGTCATCATCACCAGTGGCTTGCCAGTAGTTCCAGACTGCGTAGGGGATATCTGCATTGATATGAATTTCGCGATCGCGGCACCAAATCCGCACGTCTTCACCATAAAAATCACTGCCGATAGACCAACGTGGTGTCACTTCATCTCCGGTATCAGCACTTTCCCAGGCAAACATTGCCCCTTTATAACTGTAATGGCCTGCCTTGCGTCTAGCTCCTGGTAAGGTGTGCCAACGGTAACTGAGTAAGTTGCGGGCGATCGCTGGTTGGGTAAACAGAAACAAAGGCTGCATAAAAATTTCTGTATCCCAAAAAATATGACCGCGATAGCCAAACCCCGAAAGGGTTTTAGCGGGAATGCTCACCCTGTCATCATCCTGTGGGGCAGCAATCAGCAGTTGAAACAGATTGTAGCGAACAGCAAAAGTAGCTGTACTATCCCCCTCAATCAGGATGTCACTTTGCTGCCAAACCTCATCCCATGCCTGCTCATTAGCTTTTAGTAATGTTGCATAATCTGGCAGGTGTGCGAGTTTTTCTCGAGCTGCTGGAACTGGTGCTTCAATTTCCCGCGAGGTAAAAACGGTCACAAGTTTTTCCACCGTTACGGTTTGTTGCGCTTTCGCCAAGAAGGTTGTACTCAAAGTAGGATAACCAGGTGCGGTATTGACTTGCAAAGATGCTTCAGTGCCTAATATTGTTAACTTAGCTGCCATACCGAGTTCAATTCGAGAGTTGCGCGTGCGGCGTTGCAACCAGATTCCTTGGTTAGTCTTGCCCTGATCTAATTCTTCCCAGTGATTGAAACCCTGATTTTCTGGATAGCCATTGATGCTAGCTTGAACTTCAATTAATCCCTCAAAATCTATTGGTGTTAAATGGCAGCGTAACGCCAATACGTGAGGATCTGCAAGACTAGCAAAGCGTTCAAAGCTGATATCTATGGTGTTTCCACTGGGAGAGCGCCAACGCAAGGCACGCAAAAGTAGTCCTTGGCGTAAATCAAGCTGGCGCTCGTAGCGCAATATCTCACCTCGATCGAGACGGAAGCGATCGCCATTTACAATTACTATCAAGGGTAGCCAGTCAGGGCAATTTACCAGTTCGGTGTATACTACAGGCACATCATCGTAGACACCGTGAATAAAAGTAGCTGGCAATGCATGAGGATAACCTTCCTCGAAACTGCCTCTTGTTCCCAGGTATCCATTGCCGATTGTAAAGACGGTTTCTTTGGAGTGCAATTGCTCAGGGTCAAACTGGGTTTCGATTAATATCCAGTCTGTGTAGATAAAATGGCGAGAACGACCTTTTGTTTGCATAAGTTGGCGAGTGGGGAATCGGGATTTTGAGTCTTTGAGCTAGATGAATGAGTCTTTGAACTCCGTTAATGAGTATTTGAGGTGGATGAATCCAGTTCAGAGGTGGATTAACGGAGTTCAGAGGTGGATTAACGGAGTTCCGAGGTGGATTAACGGAGTTCCGAGGTGGATTAACGGAGTTCCGAGGTGGATTAAC
>NZ_JAVRCA010000026.1:102711-106227 GCF_034530995.1 Nostoc sp. DedQUE04
TTCAGAGGTGGATTAACGGAGTTCAGAGGTGGATTAACGGAGTTCAGAGGTGGATGAACAAGTCTTTAATCCCCCTCATCCCCCAATACGGTTCGGTTAGTATATTTGGCTCTCGGAGATCCCCCCAACCCCCTTAAAAAAGGGGGCTTTTCCTCCTATTTACCCCCTTTTTAAGGGGGTCGCCGTAGGCGGGGGGATCTTAACCGAACCGTATTGCCTCATCCCCCTCATCCCCCACTCCCCACTCCCTGATGTTTTTCCAAAATCTTTTCGACTCTAGGTTTATAAATGAGATGAAATAAGGTTTCCATGTAGCGATCTCTAGCTTCGTTATTTTCGGGAGCAACAAAGTTCCAAAAACTAAACATTTTAGCAAGCAGTAGTAATTGATTGCTATGTAAATGCCAATTATATTTGTGATGAATTCGCTGACTCATCCATTCTGAAACTTCTTGCCAGTATTCAGGATGAGTATCGCATTGTTCAAGGAAGTCTAAAATTTTCGTTGCTGTTCCTTCTAAATCTGTAGGATTAACATTAAATTGGTTTTCTTTGTTCTCGATAATTTCTAAAGAACCGCCAAATTGAGTAGCAAAAGTTGGCAAGCCAGAAATCATCGCTTCCAAAATACTCCGACCGAAGGATTCAAAACGGGCAAAATGGACATAAATTCCTTGAGAATCTGCAACTACTCGGTAGGCTTCGCCGATGTCCCGGCTAGGAACACGCATCCCCACCCAGCGAATCTTGCCATCAAGATGATATTGGTCGATAATGTCGTGGAGTTTTTGAATTTCTTCTGCTTCTTCTGGGTTGCTAGCTTCGTGTAAATGCAGTTTAGTAGTTAATAGAATCAGGTTACAACGCTCTTGTAACGCTTGACTTTTACCAAAACATTCAGCTAAACCAGTGAAATTTTTGATTGAATTGATGGTATCAAGGGCAAAGATTGGGCGATTATTGGGGCGTTCTAAATAACCAAGAATTTGTGGATCTTCGCGGCTAAAGAGTAAGTCGTGAACTTCTGTGCAAAGTTTAGGATCTCGCTTTTCTTTTTGGCTGTAGGGAAAGAAAAGATTTTCATTTACTCCCGGCGGCACGAAGTTAAATTTAGGACTAAACAAATCAATGCCATCAACTACATGATACAACTGCGGCATCGTAAACCACTTGTATGACTCGTATTGACCGATGGTATCAGGCGTACCGACAATTTCTTGATAGGACGATGTGATGATAAAGTCAGCTGCATTCATGCTAATCAAATCGGCGGTGAATTGTGCCGAAAAATGATATTTATCTTCTAAATCTTGCCAATATAAATTGCTAAATAGATATTTAGGTTTTTCTAAGGAGTGGGCAATATTACACTGGGTAACTTTCATCCGGCGAGATAGCAGAAAGGCTACTAAATTACCATCGCTGTAATTGCCAACAACTAGATTAGGTTTGCCTTGGAATTGAGCTAGTAATTCTCTTTCTGCATCTACAGCAAATTGCTCTAAATAAGGCCAAATATCGAATTTAGAAATCCAATTATTCGTAATCTCTGGATTGAATTCACCAAAAGGAATGCGCAATATCCAAGCATTTTCAGTATCTTGGACTTTTTCTAAGGGCAAGTTACAAAATGTGCCTTCACAGTTAGGAATTAATCGAGTCAGAATAATCACATGGGGTTTAATACCTAGCTGGTCGAGTCCAGCGAGTTTGATTTGTTCGCGCAGTTCGTTTTCTAGGCTGCGAGCTTGTTCGAGGACGTAGATAACTTGACCGAGTGTTTCATCTCTTCCCAAAACATCCTCCTGTCCAACCCAGCCGTGGACAGAAACGAGGACGACACGAAAGATGGCGGGGACGCGGGCCACAAAAGCTTCTAAAATGGC
Organism: Nostoc sp. DedQUE04; assembly: GCF_034530995.1. Classification (NCBI taxonomy): domain Bacteria; kingdom Bacillati; phylum Cyanobacteriota; class Cyanophyceae; order Nostocales; family Nostocaceae; genus Nostoc; species Nostoc sp. DedQUE04. The sequence continues at coordinate 104,598 of NZ_JAVRCA010000026.1, forward strand.
AGGTTCTGGAGAGTAAATGAGTCGGTCGAGGAGTTCTAAAGTTTCAGAAACTCGCGCCGCAGTGTTACCCCAACCCGGCTCAAAGCCGAGTTCTTGGAGATCGAAGCGGAATTTTTCATAAGGTTCATCAGGCGATCGCTCGCTCAGGAATTTGAGCGCTAGCTTAATTTGTTTGGCTAACTGAATACCGGAGTCAATGCGATCGCTCAATAACAGGCGAATATCATTGCATTGCAGCCTATGTAATGCTTTAAATAACATTTCTACCCAATATTCAGAGTCAGTCAACAATTGATTGCACAGGTAACGGTTGAGAAAGGCTAAACCTTGACCAATATTTCTCGCATCGTCAATTCTTGGAGAACTCTCATAGAAGGGGTGGAGGTCGATTTCGAGGATATGAGGTTGGTAACGGTTGACTAAACGATCTCTCACATCTAACAGCGCTTGAGGCGTCATCTGCTCGAACCTGCTAAAATCGGCTGTCAGTTGCCAAACTTGTTGATTCGCAATCCTCGGTCGAATCACAAACCAAGTTCTTCCCTCTTCGAGAATGATTTCGTGGGTATATTGTATTAGTTTGCCAACAGAAGAAGAGTGATAAAAATAGGCTGGCTTTTGGGATTGATGACAGTAATCAGCAAAGAAGAGCAAAATCTCATTTCTTAGGAAGTAATTCTTACCTGAAGCACTCAACGTATAAATCAACTGATGTAGAGCAGTTTTCTCATCACCGTTGGAGAGAGCTTGAACTAGTTCATACATGATGACGAATTCCAGAAATTTAGTTAGGTAATAACCTCATTTTTCTTTCCAGTTTTCGGTTTGCTGAGGTATATTCCCCAAACGATCGTAAATTACTATAAAAATCTTTGCGTCTAGCTCTGGGATGAAAGACTGTAAGAACTTCAAATCTATGGGATGAGGAAGTGGGAGAAAAGGGCAAAAGAGTATCTTTTGCGTTAAGGTCTAAACTCTAGATATCAAACCTAAACTAATAACTTTTTGCAGTGCTTTTTCAAAGTCTATACCTTGTTTTAGGGCTATATACAAAAATACTATTGCAGCTGAACGAATTGAATTATCACAATGTATCAGAATCGGTTTGGGTAATTCAGTGATAGTCTGATACATCTGGAGCGTACTTTGATGATTAATGTCTTCACATTCAGTTGGAAAATTAACATAATACAATCCCAAAAGTTCAGTTTTTTCCCGTTCATTAGCCAGCCAGCCTGTTTCGTCAGCCAAACGTAGATTAACTACACACTTATAACCCTCATCAGCTACTTGTTGCAGCTGAGCTAGTGTAATTTGTCCTGCGATCGCTAACTCACGATTAATTTCTCTAATAATGTTCATCAGCCGGATTAACTCCATTTTGCCGACATTGCCCTAGCTTTAACCCTAGCAAAGAAATTTGAGGAACTTGTGAGGAAATCATCAAAGTCTAGAGAATTGGAGCATTGAGCATGGTGAATCAGATCGTGCAGTGAGAAAGTTTGCTGTTCGAGTTGAGTAATTCCTGCTTCTAAGAAGATGTTTGAAAAGTCGTGATTAGGACTTACGCATCGTACATAAACCTCGTCTACGTTGAAACCCGTAGTTTTTCCTCATCTTCTTCAAGATG
>NZ_JAVRCA010000027.1:0-103147 GCF_034530995.1 Nostoc sp. DedQUE04
CGGTTAATGGTTAAGAGGCTTGCTGCACCTTCTTAGATGTCAAATGGGTTCTATAAATCAAATTCATTATGATCGCGAAAAATATTATCACCTGGATCTTCGTTATTACCTAAATCTGGGACTGCATTGCCATTGACTAATAAACCACCTTGGGTATTTTTAGTAATCAGATTTTGACGCAGCACAGGTTGGGCATTACGAGAAAGTGCGATCGCTGTGCGATTTTCTGATAACTTGTTATTGGCGATCGTTGGAACGGCAAAGTCACTAATTGCTATACCTAAAGGGTTTCTTTGAAATACATTCTGTTGTACTTCTCCCTGGCTATGACCTGCCATTACTAACCCGCTAGCAGTATTTTGTACAAATATGTTATCTAAAATTGCGGGTTTGGCAGTACCAGTAGTAAACACACCTTCCCGCCCACAGTTGCTCAAAGTATTGTTACTTAAAGTAGGTGCAGCCGATTCAATCCAGATACCAGTACCTTTAACTGAGGGATTGGTGACAGTTACACCTAAAAGACTGGCATTATCTACCAAGAGCAGCGTAATATTTTGTATACCAAAACTGGGACTTTGATACTCACCACTCCCGGAAATTACAATCCCTACACCTTTGTTAGCTTCATTACCTACCACTGTCACTCCTCCAGGTATGATTAGTGGAAACACCTCACCACTAGCGGCGTTGTAAGTCCCCGACTCCAGATAAATTATCGTCGGGATTTTGGTTACTTTTAAAGCACGGGTGAGGCTTTTAAATGGACTCAACCGTGAACCAGTATTGCTATCATTCCCTGTCATAGGGTTGACATAGAGTGTGACGACGAGGGTAGAGTTCACCATTGATAGTTGAGAGTCAATTGTTTTAATTATGACAATCGTAAATAACACTACTTGTAGCAAACTTTTTCACAGTAATATCCTTGTGTATAAAAAATATATCCATCTGACTTTTTCTGGCAAGCAGATCGTGTGTACACACAAGTTATAGACTTCCAAATAAAAAAATATCCAACTATTTATTGTGGGGTGGGCGTCTCGCCCGCCCAGTAACCAAAGGCGTGCAAGATGCCCGCCCCACAAGATTGGATAATTTATTTCTTGGAAGTCCCTTATAGACTTTTATGCAATATTCCAAGTTCTCATCTCGATGGTATTGTCAGCTGCAACAAAGGCATTGTCAGTTAAAACAATGCCTTTGCAACTCAAAAAGACTGGTGTGTAAACTGTAGCGCCTGTGCAGAGAAGATTAAGGGATGACATTATCATCCAGAATAGTTCCTTCTATATTGGCTCCAGACAAATTTGCTCCACTCAAATTTGTCTGGCTCAAATCTGCTTGAGTGAGATTTGCCTGGGATAAGTCAGCTACAGTTAAATCTGCACCACTTAAATCCGCTCCATCTAGATTTGCTGCTATCAAGTTTGCTTCTTGCAAATCCGCCTCACTCAATTTAGTTTCAATCAATTTAGCAACCGTCAAATCAGCGTGACTCAAATTAGCTCCATCCAAAATAGCTCCATCCAAAATAGCTCCATCCAAAATAGCTTTGCTTAAGTTGCTATTACTGAGATCCGCATTGCTCAAATCTGCTCCATTTAAATCTGCTTCAATCAAACTGGCGTTGGTTAAATTAGCGTGACTCAGATTAGCTCCATCTAAAATTGCTCGATCTAAAATTACGCCACTGAGATTGGCTTCTCTTAAATTGGCCTCGCTCAAGTTGACGCCAGTAAAGTCTCTGACACCTGCGGCATAGTTTTTCAGGAGTTGATCTGCTTTCATATCTGTCGCTGTGCTAAGGAACGTTTAACTAATTCGTAATTCGTAATTCGTAATTCGTAATTTTTGAATGTAATTAGCTTTTATATATACGTGGCTTTATTTCAGTTTGGGTGTTTAAATAAGTGTCTGAAATAGTCTTTAATTACGAATTACGTTAGCGCAGTAGTAGCTAGTCTGCAAGAAATCGATTATGAATAATTTTGGACTATCCAGACTAACACTAAATCCCCAGCACGCGCTACGGAGGATTAGTGTGATGAATCAAACTAGAGTGGATATTCAATCAACTTTGTCTAGACTAGCTATTTTTAACTACTACCGCTACTACCTAGAGTTGTGAGTTAATTTCATACTTGGGAGGGATGTTGCTCACCTTAAAAGTTTAAGCATTAACGTGAGCCTCCGTTGCAGACTCACGTTAAGCATTAGTGCAAAGCGATCGCTATACTCAATTGTGGTGTTCGTCTGCTAAAGGTTATGGCAAAACTAATTCCTATTATTTTGCTGATTATGATTCTTACGACTGAAGCAGATAGTTCATGTTTCCCCACCAACCACTACATCTCGAATTCGGAGGCTAGGGCCACCACAACCCACTGATAAGCCATTTTGTCCTCCCTTACCACAACCGCCAGATTCATCCCAGTAAAAATCATCACCAAGTCCCTCAATATCCGCTAAAGTTTGGAATACATTTCCCGAAAGCGTCACATCTCGCACAGGTTCAGCAATTTTGCCGTTCCTAATCATCCACGCTTCCCCAGCACTAAAGGTGAACATTTCCCCATTCGTCATCCCACCCAACCAATTACGGGCATAAACTCCTTCTTTGATATCGGTGAATAAATCTGCAACTGGTGTTTTACCCCGTTCAATCCAGGTATTTGTCATTCGCACAATGGGAGTAAAGTGATAGTTGAGACAGCGAGCGTTACCCGTAGGCGTTTCCTCCAATTTGCCAGCAGTTTCACGAGAATGTAAACGTCCCACTAAAACTCCATCTTTAATTAGTTGGGTAGTAGTAGCTGGTGTGCCTTCATCGTCGTAAAAATAGCTACCGCGATGTCCCTCTGGAGCCGCACCATCAAAAATTTGCAGTTCTTCTGGGCCAAACCGCCGTCCGATGGTCATAACTTCCAGCAGATCGGGGTTTTCGTAAGCCATATCAGCCTCAGAAAGATGTCCGAAGGCTTCGTGGACAAATAAACCCGTGAGAATTGGGTCAATGACTACAGTGTAAGTATTGCCTTTGACCGGTGGTAGAGATAAAGCGGCGATCGCTCTTTGAGCAGCATCTTTTACCTGTTCATCCAAACTAGTTAAATCTTCGTAAGCTTTGCGAGAGCCAGTAGTTTCCCGTCCAGTTTGTACGGTTTCGCCATTTCTGGCGGTGGCGGCAAAGCGCATTTCCATATCCACCCAAGATTGCTCGATCGAAGTACCTTCAGAAGTAGCAATGATTACTTTTTGGGCACTATCACCGTAACGCACCGAGGTAGTGGTAATTCGGCGATCGACGCTTTTAAGCAATTGGGCATAGCGATCGCACAATTGTTTTTTCTGCGAGAGTGGGATATTTCGGGGATCGGTACCTTTTAGGGGTAGAATGCATACTGCTTGCACTGGGTCAATGGGTGCAAGTAAAGTTTCTTCATTACCAACCATCCGCGCAGCTGCGATCGCTTCTTCTATGCGATCTTCGATTGTTGCCAGTTGGTTAAAGCAGCTCAACCCCCATCCGCCTTTATAACAAGCGCGAATATGTCCACCAATGGAGATGCCTTCACTGAGAGTTTCTACCTTGTCGCCACGCAACAAGATATCAGTCCCTTCTGCTTCTTCAAGGCGAATCATTAGATAATCTACACGCTTAGAGTAGCGGGCGATCAGGTCAGAAAGTAAATTTTGTGCGTCAGCAAGTGTAGTCGGCATTTCCAATTAGTAACAATGACGAACTGCATTTATTTTGCAATTATTTGGGGAATTTCTGCTAATCAATTATTATGAGGAGACTGGGTACTAGGGAAGCAGAGGAGCAGGAGAGCAGGGGAGATGAGAAGACAAGGGGACAAGGAGATAAACAAAACTCCTAACTCCTAACTCCTAACTCAGCACTCAGCACTGTTTTGCCCAATCCCCAATCTTGAGTTACGGTGGGTAAGAACTCAATGATGTGCTAAGATAATCAAGTGAGAATAAAATTCGGTTACATTCTTTGTTTTTAGTATTGACAGGCTTTTTCCTTTTGGTCTTAACAAACTTGCCTCCGAAATCTAAATCTCTACACACCTATGATTTTGGAGATAATGCATGTCAATTTATGTAGGTAATCTATCCTACGAGGTCACACAAGAAGACCTCAATTCTGTTTTTGCCGAACACGGTACTGTAAAGCGGGTTCAGTTACCTACTGACCGTGAAACAGGACGGCCACGCGGCTTTGCCTTTGTAGAGATGGGCACAGAAGCAGAAGAAACAGCTGCCATTGATGCTCTTGATGGAGCTGAATGGATGGGACGCGATCTCAAAGTGAATAAAGCGAAACCAAAGGAAGATAGAGGTGGTTCTTTTGGTGGTGGCGATCGTCGCGGTGGCGGTGGCGGTGGATACAATAGATCGCGCTACTAAGCTTTAAGATCAAAAATTAAGTTTTAACGTCTAAAGGGCAGAATCATTATCTGCCCTTTTTGCGCTCCGGTCTACTGGATGGCTTTTATTGCCCAGTACCAATTAAGTAGGAGATGATAAATGACCCAAGTATTTGTGGGCGAAAATGAAGGAATTGAGTCAGCCTTACGTCGATTTAAGAGGGAAGTCTCCAAAGCAGGTATTTTTCCAGACATGAGAAAGAATCGCCACTTTGAAACACCTTTGGAAAAACACAAACGCAAAGAAGTCGCAAGACACAAACAACGCAAGAGAAATTTCCGTCGTAATTAATAATTAGCGATACCTCCGGTTAGCGTAGCTAACCCACTCTCTCATTAGATTCTTAGCTGTCGAAAAGGCGATCGCTGTACTCCAAAGGAGAATCTAATGAGCAAGTTTTGAACTTCGGCAACCTTTCCTGATATCAGCTATCTATCAAAATCATTATATATTTGTTTGAGTTACTGCTGTTTTATATTAATCAGAATTTCCAGGGTTAACTAATTAGAAAATCAGTCAAAAATATTCTTAATAATAAGCTGTACCCAATACTGCTCGGTTAAAGGGAAAAGGAGTGGAAGGCTAGATATATAAGGTTTTTTCCCTTTTAACCCTTTCCCTTTCCCCCAAAACCAGACATCAATTTCTTCTAAGCACGAGCACGTGTAATCTGAGCACTATCAAAGTCTTGTAGCCGAGTCATAGTTCCACTGTTCTTATCAACAATAAACACAGCATTAGGAGTCTCATATCTCATAGCTCCAAAGGCGAGGAGTTGACCTGTTGCAGAGCAAACTAAGCTTTGTAAGCCATTATTCCATGCTTGACCATTAAGTTTCAATTGTCCTAGTCTGATAGGCTTTTTTTGATTTGGATCTACCTGTACCAAAGTTGTCTCACCATACTCACCAACTACAGAGCTATAAAGTATTCCATCTGGGCACTCAGCTAGATTGCTGATCCGCTCATCGTCCAGGAATTTAACCTTACTAATAGAACTTATCTCTCCTGTTTGAAGGTTAATATCTACCAATCTGATTGGTGGTGTACCGTTCTTCTTACCTACTAGACCAATGAGCCGCCCATCATTAGTACCTAGCAAGCTCCCAAGCTGTTGATTTGGTTTAAGTCCTGAGAGTATCAAAGTTCTTACAGGCGTACCCAAAAATGTAATACGAGTAAATGTCGCCTGTCTCCGACTAATCGCAACCGGAGTAATGGCTACAACAAGTGTGCCATCGCTTAAAGAGGTAAAACCACTCAATATCTCATTAGGCTCTAATAGAGGTGTACTTTTATCCGTAAGTACCTGAGCCTTTCCTGTCATTAAGGATTGCAAAACTAGTCCTACAGGCTTAATATCTGTGCTTACACTGTTTAGGGCAGTGTTCTCTACTAATTCAGTAGTGTTTACCTCTGTAATAGCCGTTTGGTCAATAGTAACGATCGGGCTAGAACCTATACCGACAATATTTACACTTGGTGTTTCTGCCAAGGCTTTCTTGGTTAGATAACTCAGTCCAGATACTACAGTTCCAGCAAGTGCCAATTGTCCAAACCGTCGACGTGATAGCTTGTAATTCATATTTTCCTTCCTAGAATTAATGATTTTTATTAGGTAGCAGTGCGAACATAAACAGATAAGGCTAATATATTTGCGTCCAGGTTGCTACTGAGGGTGTTCCATTGTTGTCACTAATAAAAAGCATGTACCAGCCCGGTGGTGCGATATTTCGATTGTTTATGACCGTGACCTTAACAGAAGTAGCGTTTCTAGAAATAATGGGTGCATCGACTAACCTTTGTTCTGTATCGCAAGAATGGGTAGTTGCCATTGGTCTAATAAAACTAACCCACTTAATATTCGCAGCTTGGGGTGTCTGAATCGTAAATTGCTGCCCGTAGGTCACTGTTTGAGGAGCGCTCCGAATAACTGGACGCGATCGCGACATATACGCAGGACTGTAGATTTCTAATCGCAGTTCATTGACCGTCCGTTGAGGGTTCCCTCCAGCTGCTGCGACCCTACCATCTGGTAGCAGCAAGGCTACCGAGTGATATACGCGGGGAACAGTTTGTTTAGCTACTACTGTCCAGGTATTTGTCGCTGGATTGTAGATTTCTGCTGGCAGCATTGCTTGTGTTGTGTCCTCATTCATTTTGCTACCATTGCAAACAAACACTGTGCGATCGGGCAACAAAACTGCACTGTGATGCATCCTGGCATAGTTTAAAGGCTTTGCTGCTACGTAAGTTGGATTACTAGCTTTTAAATCGACAATATTTACCCTCTTGGTTGCTGTCTTACCACTACCTCCACCAAGAATCATCACCTTTTGATCTTGTGCAGGTGGTAAAAGCACACTGGCAGCTTGATCGCCAAAAGCTATGTCTTGCAGCCCTGTCACCACTTTTTCTGTAATGGATTGTGTAAATGTCTCTGGCAGGGTTAATATCCTTGGTGTCACTCCAGTAACACCCATCTGAGCACCTGAATAAAAAATTTTACCACTACTTAGTAGAAACAGATGTGCGTATGCCGGTAAGGCACTAGTTGTTGGAAAAGCGTTCCAACCATTTGGAAAGAAAGCAGAATAAATTTCTGGTTGTCTATTGAGCTTGCCATCTTTATCCGGCCCAGACACTGCTAAGACTCGACCGCTGCCTAGTGTTAACACAGTAGGATACCAGCGACCATTATTCATTGATAATATCTTGACCCATTTCTCAGCAATGGGATCGAACATCAGAGCATAAGGTGAACCATAAAATGGGTCATAGCGCAAAGTTCCACCTGCAACTAATAACTGACCATCAGGCCGGAAGGAGTGACCAGCGCAAAAAAGATCCATAGGTTGATTGTTACTATCCAATGGAGGCGCTTGACGGGAAAAGCTTCCCTTGTTTATATCCCAGACCACACTGTCATAGGGAGTATTTAACCGATTGGGATCGTTACCTGAGCCACAGAAAAAGAATATTTTACCAGTACGAAGTAGAGCCGCATGTATAGGTAGGATTGGAGCCTTGTACGACAATACTTGCCATTTATCTGTAGTAGTAGCTAGAGCAATGGAAGCCCCTAAATCTGTTGCCTCTTGGAGGTTAGTGTTGTTATTAGGTTGAGTCACTTTATTTACAAAAATCCCTACGTAAACTTCATTTTTCGTACTTTATTTTATTAATTGATTTCTCGATTTATATCTATACTTCTTTAGGCTTATTTAGCCTTAATATATGATGTTTTTCATAATCAGGAAATGTAAATTTAGCTGTTATCAATAGGAATTGTGCTATTAATCATACATCCTCTAGAGTATGTATATTAAGCCTTAACTACATTCCTACTCTCAATAATACTACATCTCATCCACGAAGTTTTCTTGTAGGATATTTTCTCACAAGAGAAAATAAATATCTTTGGTTTTGCAGCCTAAATTGGTGAAATAAACGAAAATCTCTAGTCACTTTTAAATAATTAAATAAATTACTAAAAAGCTTGTATATTAAGGGTTTTGTAGGTTCCAACTAGCAATATTAATTTGTGAATGTATATTAATCAAGAATAATTATCCAAGACCATCTCTATCCTACAACTATTTTATGTAGCGGATTACTTCGGCAACTGACCAAGCTTGAGCGATCGCTCCTCTGGGTGTGTGAGGTGAATCGCCATCAAAAATCTCAGAAATAGAACCAAGACAAGCATCAAAGAAAAAGTGATCGAGCAAGGGTTGCCAATCAAAAGGCAACGATTGTTGTGGATAAAAACGTTGCCAAGCCCGAATATACGGCCCAATTAGCCAAGTCCAAACAGTGCCTTGATGATAAGCGCGATCGCGTTGCTGTTGATTGCCCTCATATTTTCCTTTATATTCTGGATCTCCTGGATCGAGACTGCGAAGACCATAAGGAGTGAGCAAGCTGGTAGTTGCCAAATCTAATATCTGACACCCTTGCTGTTCGGAAAACCCACAATGGTGTAACGACAGTGCCAAAACGGCATTGGGACGAATTTGAAAATTCCGGCGATCGTCTGGTTCAATAGTATCGTACAGATAACCTAGCTGAGGATTCCAGAATTTTTGCAGTGAGGTTTTCATATGTTGTGCTTGGTTAGCATAACGCTGTGCTTGCTTAGTGAGACGCACTGGTGAGCCATATTCCATTTGGCTCAAGCGCTCTGCCCATTGACTCAGCCAACATAAAGCAGAATACCACAGTGCATTGATTTCCACTGGCTTCCCATAACGGGGTGTGACGGGGTGTGTCCCAATTACCACATCCATCCAAGTGAGAGCTACACCACGAGCATCCCAACTAACTAGTCCGTCGGTAGCATCGACCTGGATATTGAAATGTGTACCACCGACAAACGCTTTATAGATTTGCTGTACTACAGGGAATTGCTCTGCCAAAAAATCCCAGTCTTGGGTAGCTTCTAAATAAAGTCCTAAAGTTTCAATCCACCACAATGCCGCATCAATACTGTTATAAATTGGTTCGCCATTGAGATCGGGAAATGCATTCGCAATCAAACCGTGGCGACAATAATGCCCCAAAGTTCGCAACACTCCTTTTGCGAGGTCAAAACGCTGTGGAACTAATGCCAACCCCGGTAAAGCGATTAATGTATCGCGTCCCCAGTCATTAAACCAGTGATAACCAGCAATAACCGTAGGGCCGGCAATTGAGGCTCGATAGACGATAAAGCGATCGCTTGCTTTGAGTAGTTGTTGCCAGATTGGGAATTGGGCATTGGGGAGCCAGTGCGTTGGGCGGCTTTGCCGACTTGAAGCAACTGGCGTCATTGGGCATTGGGCATGGAGAAGAGACAAAGGAGACAAAAAAGAAGGGGGAGACAAGGGAGAGATTTTCAATAATTCCTCCTTGTCCTCCTTGTCTCCCCTGCTCCCCTGCCCCTCGGTCACTGAGCGTAGCCGAAGTGCTGCCCCTCTACCTCCCTCTCTCCATCCAAAAATCTGTGAGAGCCTTTCTTGCTCTGCCTCCACAGCTTCTGCGAAGGTTTTGACGGTGAGAACATCTGGTACTGAGTCGGGAAAACCTACTCGTGCTTCTAAAGTTACCGTATCTCCTGGTTGAAGTGTGACTATCAAGTAACCAGGACTGTGGAGGTCTTCCTTATCGCCTAATCCCCGTTTTGTCTCCTCAGACAATCTATAATCCCAATACCAAACTGCATCTGGTTGATAATTTCCTTGTGTCCAGCGCAAGTGCCAAGGTATGCCGAAACGCCCAGAATTGATTGCTTGTAAACAGACTTGCTGTTCCCCTAGCAATTGTGAAAACTGTAATTCTTGACTAGCAGTCTGCTGGTGATGAAAGTCACGTTCTGCTATCAACAGTCGCAACCGTAAAATCGCTGTTTCAGTTCCCTCATAGCGATACTGGATTAAAATTCGATGGCAAAATTGGGGATTGGGGACTGGGGACTGGGGACTGGGGACTGGGGACTGGGGAGTGGGCATTGGGCATTGGTTATAAATTATTCTTCCCTGCCCCTGCTCCCCTGCTCCCCTGCTCCCCTGCCCCTGTGTCCCTTCGTCCCCAATCCCCAATCCCCAGCCTTCAGTCCCCACCAAACCATAGGGCATCACCAATTGTCTGGTTAATTGCCAGTTATCTTGACCCCAAGTCCATTTAGGAACTGGGTTAATATCAAAACAGCGTAGCTGTTCATAGCCTGTTCGCTCAATCTGACCGTTACCCCAAACATTTGTCCCCAGTGCCACAACGCGCCCTAATATTTCCAAGCTAGCTTCTAGGTGCGAAAACAGCAGAGTCCTTCCAGAAGGTGGGTTTGTGGCGGCAAACAGCCAACCATGATAAGTACGCGTGCGGACATCAGAAACTGTACCGCTGGCAAAACTTCCTAAGCCGTTGGTAAGCAACCATTCTCTTGTATCTAAATCAGACATTTGCTACTCAAAATCGTTATGAGTATGATATAGTCGTAACAGATCGTAATTAAACTGTGAGAGCGTGGATGGGTAAATTTTACTTGACCCAAATTCCAACGCTACTAAACCGATAAAGGAGAATTAGGTTAATGTCCCTTACTTATGGAACCGAAGGAAGCCTCCGCGTTGGTCAACAAGCTCCCGATTTCACAGCAACGGCTGTGGTAGATCAGGAATTTAAGACAATCAAACTTTCCGATTATCGCGGTAAGTATGTCATCCTGTTTTTCTACCCACTAGACTTTACCTTTGTTTGTCCTACTGAAATTACAGCATTTAGCGATCGCTACGAAGAATTCAAGAAAATCAATACTGAAGTCCTTGGGGCTTCGGTTGACAGTGAATTTTCTCACCTCGCTTGGATTCAAACAGATCGTAAGTCTGGTGGCGTTGGCGACCTGAATTATCCTCTAGTCTCCGACATCAAGAAAGAGATCAGCGCCGCTTACAACGTTCTTGACCCAGCAGCAGGCATTGCCTTGCGTGGTCTGTTCATCATCGATAAAGATGGTATTATACAGCACGCCACGATTAACAATCTAGCTTTTGGTCGTAGCGTTGATGAAACCCTGCGGACATTACAAGCAATTCAGTATGTTCAGTCTCACCCTGACGAAGTTTGCCCAGCTGGTTGGCAACCTGGTGACAAGACCATGAATCCTGACCCAGTGAAGTCTAAAGTCTACTTCTCTGCTGTCTAAATTTCGCTAGCTAAAAAACTCTAATCCAGCTTTTTGGAGTTGAAAGCAAAATCAATGAAAACCACAGATCAACAGAGATACACATTAAACAATGTCAACCTCCGTAAATATCTGTGGTTTTTTCTAAAATAGTATTTAAATAACCAAGGTTAAAAATATGTTGACTTCAACTGACTTTAGTGGCTTATTAAATGAGCGATTCTTCCGTAATTTTTTACCAGTTCCAGCTAGTAATCAACTCAGATTGGGAGTAGGAACACCTGATTTTCAATTGCCAGATATTACCAACGGAACTTTAGTAAAGTTGTCTGATTATAAAGGCAAACAACCAGTTTTACTTGCTTTTACTCGCATTTTTACCGAAAAGCAATATTGCCCTCTTTGTTTTCCTCACATCAAAGCCTTGAATAAAAACTACGAGCAATTCAAAAATCGCGGTATAGAAGTTTTAATGATTACTAGTACCGATGAAAGGCAAAGTCAAATAGTTGTCAAAGATTTAGGCTTAAAAATGCCACTTTTGAGCGATCCTAGTTGTCGAGTATTTCGTACATATCAAGCAGGGCAGGCACTGGGAGCGCCTTTACCAGCACAGTTTGTATTAGATAAAGAAGGAAAACTGCGCTACTGGCATTTATTTTCTTTTTTGGATCGTAATGCTAGTGTTGAGACATTGTTAGAACAATTTAATTGACTATAAATATTCAAAATAAATTGCGTTTAATGTTGAAAACTAGCTATTAGGAATTGGAACTCTTAAGATTTGAATGGTAATTTAGACCCTAATCATAATATCATCAAATCTTAATAGTTTCATTTGTTTGAAAAGTATTACGAATTACAAATTATCTTTGAGGATAATATTGAGGATTCGCAACTTGGGGCTGATAACCGTTTGTGGGTATTGTACTTCCCATGCCGTTAGGTACAGGAGTGGCAACAGGAGGCTGATAAATGCTCATGGGCGCAGTGCCTGTTGTAGCGTTAGGTAAAGCAGGATTCGCAACCTGGGGCTGATAACCATTTGTGGGTATGTTTGTAGTGGTGTTTGGCGTGACAGCATTCTGGCTAAACTCTTGGTAGGCTGCACGAGAAATTGAGCTAATCAATTTTTCGGCGCGAGGATCGTTTGCAGGACGTTGTACCATTACAGAGGCTATGTAGCGCTTGCCAGTTGGAACCACAATTAAACCTGTATCTGCCAACATTGTACCGATATCACCCGTTTTGTGGTATGCTCTGGCACCTGTTCCCAAACCTGCTGGCAGCAGAGTGTCTTTTTGGGTGCGACGCAAGATATCAAGCATGAGATCGCGTGATGGCATACTGACTAAATTTCCTTGACTCACAATTGCCATCAAATTCCCTAGTTCTTTGGGGCTAGTAGTGTTTGTCCCTTGCAAATCTGGGAGTTGATTACGAATTGTTGTGGTTGTCAATCCCCAGCTACGGAAACGCTGGTTTAAAGCGTCTATTCCTCCCAGTCGGGCAATCAGCATATTTGTCGCCGTGTTGTCGCTGATTGTAATCATTTTAGTGACTACTTCCAAAGCGGCGTACTGAGTTCCTGGTGGTTTGTATTGCAGATTTCCTGAACCGCCAGCGACCATATCTTGTTGCATGGTCAGCATTTCATCTAGGCGAATCTTCCCCGCGTCCACATCCTGGAAAAAGGCAATCAAAATCGGCACTTTAATCGTGCTAGCCGCCGGAAAACTCGTAGAGGCATTGATATCTACATAATTACCAGTATCTAAATCTACTAAGAAAATTCCCGGTGTAAGATTTGGGTTGGTGCCCGCCAAATTTTGCACGGCATTTTTCAAAGAGGTAATTTCTTGAGATAGGTATAGACTCGAAGCTGCGGCTGGGGGAGTGTGGGTAGGTTGTGGTTGCGATCGCGCCACATTACTAACATTATTATTAGATTGCGACGCCGAATTTGTGCTGATGCGATTGGCTGGGTCTAATACTGACAATACAGTGCCCACAATTGCACCCATCCCAACACCCACAATCAATAACCGCAAAACATACAATACGGTTTTGGCCATTGGCTTTAACTGGGTTTTTCGCGATGAGCGTCTGCCTGTTTTTGGCTTTTCCATCCGCACTGTTTTAACCATCACAGCACCCGGTCGAAAGGGAGGAATTTTTCCCTTAACACTAGGTATTGGTTTTACTGCCGTTGGCATAACTAACCCCGATTTTACCCTACGTGTAGCGCCAATTGGGGGAGGACTGATTTGATTTTTTGGGCGTGTTAGTGCCCCTTCTTGTCCATTTGTAGTTTGCTGCTGACTGTTAGCTTTAACTCTTTTCTTTACCACTTTTTGAACTTTTTGTGGCTGCGGGCGGCGATTTAAGGGTTGACGCCGCGAGAAAGCTGTTAGTTCGCCACTTGATTCTGACACCGTTACTCCTTGTGACCCACTTGACTGTTTTCTTGCAGACTCTTGACCCCAAACTTAATTTTTAAGCAATATTAATACTCAAATTCCACTTTGCCACTAAGTAGCATTTTTGTGTTTAGTTTAAGCCATATTAATTATTTTGGGGAGATGATTGCGTATATATTAAACGAATAATTACAAGTTTTCACTATTCTTCTGGTTTTTCAGGGCCCATTCTACCTGCTGCAAAATTCCTCGCAGCATGGCCACCTCCCCAGTTTTCAAGTGAGCGCGATTATATAATTGGCGAAATTTTCCCATCCGACTAGCTGCCGTATGGGGATATACATAACCAATTTTCAGTAATACTGATTCTAATTGCTGGTAGTATCCTTCCACAACATCCAAGGGTGCGAGTTCAGTTTGAGGTAAGGTTTGAGTGTCAAGTTTTTGGGCAGATTGTGACAATTCATAACAACAAATTGCGACAGCAGTAGCCAAATTTAGGGCGACATAATCTTGACTTGTGGGAATGCCAACAAACCTCTGTGCATAATTTAATTCTTGATTGCTTAATCCCCGGTCTTCTCTGCCAAAAATCAGGGCTGTGGGTTTTTCTGGCTCCTCCAGTAACCAGGGTAGTGCAGTGCGGGGATTTTCTAAAGGTGTTTCTAAACTGCGAACGCGACCAGTAGTAGCGATCGCCCGTACACATCCATGCAATGCTTCTGGTAAGGTCGCCACTATTACCGCAGATTCTATAATTTCCTGGGCGTGAACAGCCATCATCAAAGCTTCCGTCGATAGGGGATCGCATTGGGGGTTCACTAATACTAAATTATATAGCCCGAAATTTTTCATGACTCTGGCGATCGCGCCGATATTAATCGGCCCAGCTGGTTCTACCAACACAATTCTTAATCCAGCCAAGCCCATTTTTTGCCTCCTGCGATCGCACCAGATAATACTTACAGACTAATTTTCAGCGTTGTGGTTCTGCTGAAGAGTTTCCTTGAAATCATTTTAGCTGTGTAAGTGAATGCCTGCGTCAGGTCTGAACAGTTCAGCGCAATCTTTGCCGTTCAGCTAGTCGTTCGTTGCTATTTATTTGTAGCAATCTAATCGTTGTACGTCCTGTAGGCGTTAATCCCACCAGATCCAGTTCTGAAAAGGTGAAGTGTTCAGCCCATTTCTGAGTGCGTGGGTTAAACAAAAAACTAAAAGCCCCTGTTTCTGGATCAAAAGATCCTAAGTCAGTACCTTTATGACGATTACATCTCCAGCAGGTGAAAGCTAAGTTATCAGCATTTGTTACACCGCCGTGCTTTTGGGCAATAACATGATCTATTTCATGGGAAAAAAAAGCAACTCCTGCGGGTAACTGGCAATATTCGCATCTGTAGTTTGCGCGTTCTTCTACGAGTCGGCGAAGAACAATCGGAATATAGATTGCACTCACAGTCAGCTGGTCAAATAAGATAAGTTACCTGCTTTAATCATCACAACTAAGTGTTCAATACGTTCGTATTCATCTAGTTCTTTCAACTCCGTGGGTGTGAGTTCACCTGCGTTACTGCGTGTTAGCAAGGTACGCAATCGTTCTTGCATTTCGGGAGTAGGTTTAAATTCAGCAATTTGTTCGGGAGTGGGGTTGCTAGCCAAAAAATCTAAGATATATCGGTAAACTTGTGCTGGTACAGCTGGTTGTTGGAGACTCAATGCAAGTAGTTCCGGTAAGCGATCGCCTACTTGTGCTAATTGTTGAGATAATTCCTCTGATACTTCTAGAATGATTCTTGGCATGGGGATTGCATTGGCAATTTACTATTATTAAATGATATATCTCGAAATCTTTCATTACTCTGGCGATCGCTCCGACATTACTCACCCCAGCTACTACCAAGACAATTCCTAATCCAGCCAAGCCCATTTTACATTTTATTGCCTTCTGCCTCCTGCCCCCTGTACCCTGCCTTTCTTGGCAATAACAGACTAACAAAATATGTCTCACATTCTGGTCGAAAATCTCAGGAAGACTTTCTTTGTGTCTGAACGTTCCTCTGGGCTTTTCGGTTCAATACGAGGACTTGTGCAGCGAAAAACTAAAGAAGTTTATGCCCTCAAAGGAGTTTCGTTTTCCCTGGAACGGGGAGAACTTGTAGGATATATTGGCCCAAATGGAGCTGGTAAATCGACCACGATTAAAATTTTAAGCGGTATTCTCGTACCTTCTAGTGGAAAATGCCTAATTGGCGGACGAACTCCTTGGAAAGATCGAATCAAGCACGTTAATCGTATCGGTGTAGTGTTTGGTCAAAGAACACAACTCTGGTGGGATTTGCCAGTAATTGAGTCTTTCGATTTGCTGCGGGATATTTATCGCGTTCCCCAATCAGAATATCGTCAGACACGCGAAGAAATGATTGATTTGCTTGGTCTTGGAAACTTTCTCTCGACTCCGGTGAGGCAGTTAAGCCTTGGTCAAAGGATGCGATGTGACTTTGCAGCCGCAATGCTTCACAGACCGGAAATTCTTTTTCTTGATGAACCTACTATTGGGCTTGATGCAGTTTCCAAGCTTGCAGTCAGAAAATTTATCAAAGCGCTAAATAAAACTCATCAAGTAACCACCATCCTGACTACTCATGATATGGATGATATCGAGGCATTGTGCGATCGCATAATTATTATTGGTGGAGGTGAAATCCTTTGTAATGGAACTTTAGCAGCATTGCGTTCTCAAGTTTCCTCGCGTCGGTACTTAAGAATCGACTTAGCAAAGGATGATTTCTTTTTTGAAGAAGAAGGAGTCAGTATTATCTCTAAAGAAGGTCGCACTGTAACTCTCGCCTTCGATCCCACAAAGCTTTCTGCTGCATCTTTGATTAGCCAAGTTACCTCACAACATGAAGTAGAGGATCTTTTTGTAGAAAATCCACCTATTGAAGAGATAATTGCGGAACTTTATGCAATTTCAGCAGGAATTGTCCCATGAAAGCATATTGGTCACTGTTTGTTGCTAGATTTACACTGCTGTTGCAATACCGTGCTGCTGCTTTGGCTGGCATTGGAACTCAGCTTTTCTGGGGGTTGGTAAAAGTAATGGTTTTACAGGCATTCTTTACTCATACAACCTCTGCTCAACCTATGACTTTTCAACAAGCTGTAGGATATGTGTGGCTGGGACAGGCGTTTTTGATGGCAATTGTCCCTTGGGGAGGTGATAGAGATATTCAAGAACTCATCCGAACTGGTGCTGTAGGATACGATCTTCTCCGACCCACAGACCTTTATAATTTTTGGTTTACTCGCGCTTTGGCACTTCGCACAACGCCCCTGATACTTCGTAGCATTCCGCTTCTTGGAGTCACAATTTTTATTTTTCGCATTTTTGGGCTTGATGAATGGTCGCTTTCTTTTCCACCCTCCTTTGCTTCTTTTGTTGCCTTTTTTCTCTCTTTTATTGGCGCAATTTTACTTTCATCTGCATTAACTATGCTTCTGACTGTATCAATGATGTGGACAATTTCGGGCGAAGGAATTAATAGTATTCTACCTACTCTTGTTACTATCTTCTCTGGCATGATTGTTCCGTTGCCACTTTTTCCTGAGTGGAGCAAGCCTTTTTTAAATGCACTTCCTTTTTCAGGACTAATAGACAAACCTTTTCGTCTTTTTACTGGAAATCTTCAACCAAATTCCCTGTTTTATATATTACTGCATCAAGCTTTTTGGATACTTGTCATTATTCTCCTTGGGCGTGTTCTTGTGAGATATGGCATCAGAAAGCTTGTAATTCAGGGAGGATAAGTCA
Source organism: Nostoc sp. DedQUE04 (assembly GCF_034530995.1). NCBI lineage: Bacteria > Bacillati > Cyanobacteriota > Cyanophyceae > Nostocales > Nostocaceae > Nostoc > Nostoc sp. DedQUE04. The sequence continues at coordinate 17,330 of NZ_JAVRCA010000027.1, forward strand.
ATAATTCGTAATTCGTAATTAGTAATTAGTAATTTTTTAAGCATTAAAATAGGTTAAATAGTTTATTTTAGATAAGAATTGCAACGCGACTATGAATGATTTTTTGCTTTACCTCCGATATATTTCTGTATCTTTCAAGTCGCAAATGCAGTACAAAGTTTCTTTCTGGCTGCAAGTTATAGGACAGTTTTTAGGCACTGCTGTTGAATTTTTTGGAATCTGGGCACTTTTTAGTCGTTTCAATAGTATTGGTACGTGGACTTTAAATGAAGTTGCTCTCTTTTATGGAGTAGTTAATATTTCTTTCGCTTGTGCTGATGCCCTTGGAAAAGGATTTGACTCATTTACAACAATAATTAAAAGTGGAGACTTTGACCGTTTACTTGTTCGTCCACGCACCACAGCACTTCAACTGTTAGGTAAAGAGTTTACTTTAAAACGAATCGGAAGACTTTTTCAAGGGATTGTTGTTATGTGGTGGTCACTTTCATCTCTCCACATCCCTTTAACTTTTAAAAGTTTATGGCTTTTAGGCACTTCATTTATTGGTGGGGTTGCGCTTTTTGTTGGCATTGTTATTATGCAAGCAACCATCACCTTCTGGACTATTGAATCTCTCGAAATTATGAATATCCTCACTTATGGAGGAGTCGAAACGGCTCAGTATCCTCTTGCAATTTATAGCAAGTGGTTTCAGCGATTCTTTACTTTCTTGATACCGCTTGCTTGCGTCAGTTATTTTCCTTTGCTTGCAGTACTTGAAAAAGAAGATGCTTTTTTAGTGCCTTTATGGTTTTGTTATGTATCGCCAATCGCAGGCATTATCTTTCTAATAGTTGCGCTCCAGCTTTGGAAAATAGGAGAGCGATACTATTGTTCTACTGGGAGCTAAACAAAATTTTAGGTGTGTACTCAGACGTATTTTAAATGGACAGATTTACTTTTGTTGACACAGTTTGGTTTTATTGCACCGACTTACTTAAATGGGGAATTCCCCATATTTATGCTGATTTACGTGTAATTACATACGCATTATCGAAAAAATGAAGTATAAAGTAACAGGGCAGAAAGAGAGTTAAAAACAAAAATAAAGATTCTTTTTAGAAAAAGTATTTTCGCCATCCTCGATTTCTACTGCCCAACTTTCACGAAACATAGTTGGAGATCATAGAATCTATGCAGCATGTATTTAAGCAAAGTTTTATACTTTCAGCCACTACTGCGATCGCTTTATTATTTGCAGGTTGTGGCGAAAGTAAAGTTGCTCAATGTAACAAAATCATAAAAGTTGCTAATCAGGGATCTACTCTAGGTCAAGAATTCGCTAAAAATCCCAATCCCGCAAAAGGTTCCAAAGCTCTAACTGAACTTTCTGGTAAGATAGATCCACTTGCCAAAGAGATGAAAGCACTGGAAATTAAAGATGAAAAATTGCAAGGTTTTCAAGGACGCTTTATCACACTTTATCAGAACATCAGCAAGCAATTGAATAATGCAGCAACAGCCATAGATAAAAAGAATCTACCAGCAGCAAAGGGCTTTTTGGTATCTCTGCAAAAGAGTAGTAGCGAAGAAAGTTCAATAGTCAATGAAATTAATAGCTATTGCTCTGGTAAATAACCAACTCTTGCTCCTACCTCTGCAATTATCAGTGCTGGATTAGGTAATCCTATGGGATTAATTACCACTCCAGACCAATAGGTGCGAATGGCTTGACCTTAACGCAGATTTTTGATTTTGAGGGATAGAGCATGAGTTACTGAGGTTAGATATTGGTCAATGAGTTACTCTGCATCACTATAGTTCCGGTTGGATAACGACTAGTTTCAGACAATTCCAAAGTCACGAATAATCCAGAGATACCTGTGTCATAAAAGTCGGCAGGCATCCAGAATTTATCTAGCACCTTTCCCTGGGGATTAATTTTCAGAGTGCCACAGGGAATTTTTTCGCCATCAGCGATCGCCCAAAGTCGATATACTTTTCCTGTGGGGGGAGCTGGCAGATTTTGCACGGCTAGAATCCCCTGTCTTTGTCCTAGATTCACCACAAAGCTACCCGTAGCGGTATCCGACGCATTCACAGCCTTAAGAGAGAAAAGTTGTGTCTGGGACTGTTGCAGTAGGGTATTGATGTCACTAGCCATACGGAAATCCTGTCGCAAGCGATAGTTATCCATTCCTAAATACAGAATTAGGAGTACCGCGACACTACCCATGACGTTGTACCAGAAAAGCCGAGATGGTTTGGGCTGGGAGGATTGGAAAGTCGTGGTAGCGGCAGCCAGAATGGCAGATTGGAGATGAGGAGGCGGTTCAACGCTGTTTAAGCTGTAAACAACCTGGTCTAAGGTTGCCTGAAGCCGCTTCACTTCTGCCACTAATGCTGGATTTTCTGCCAGCAGTTGCTCGAAAACTTCTAGTTCGGCGCGATCGAGGTCGCCCACAACATAGCCTGCTGCCAAGGTTTCGATTGCTTGAGGAGTAAGGGGTTCAGTCATAACCTTAGTCAATGGAGTGTTGTAAAATTTGCTTCAGTTTCAGGAGTCCCTGGCGAGTCCAGCTTTTCACGCTTCCCAGGGGTTTATGCAGTTGTTGGGCAATTTCTGATTGGCTCAGTCCGGCATCATACGCCAGTTCAATCACCTGTCGTTGCCGGTCTGAAAGCTGGGTCAATGCCTGCCGCACTTGCTGCGATCGCTCATTGAAAACAGCCTGCTCAACCGGAGTAGGCGCGGGGGGTGCAGCAGTAACGTTCTGCCCCCAACGTTGTACTAAATTAAGGGTGCGACTGCGCGATCGCAGTTTGTCGATCGCCCGCGATCGAGTCATGACAATCAGGTAGCGCATCAAATGACCGTGGTGAACTGGGTCAACCGGACGCTGCCATAATGACAGAAAAATTTCCTGGGTTAGGTCTTCGGCTTCCGGCTGGCTTTGCAAAACTTTCAGCGCCACTCCATACACCACGCTGCCGTAGCGCTGGTAGAGACACCTTAACGCCGTTGGCAGATGTGCCTTCAGGTCATCCAAAAGTGCGGCATCGCTCTTCGATGACGGTTCTGATGAATGGCGATCGCGAGAACTTAGATCCATAGATTCAGGTGAATAGACCGAGGCTAATTTCTCTGCAAAAATGCCTAATGTATCTTGCAGCGTGAGTGCCAATCCTGATTTCATAACTTCTTTTGAGCATAGAGCAAACCTACTCTGATCTCTAAAACGATTGATGAAGCTAATTGGATGAGTCTAGCGTCGAAATTTTTTAGAAGTCGGTTATTTCGTTCTGATTAACTTGCACCCCAAACCGAACGAACCGCAAACAGCAGTCTAGCAAGGACATTTAAAAAGTTTAAATCCAAAATTAGTTGCCAGTCGTCTTAAAGGTAGAGACAAGTAAGTAACCCAGTTAGCATTCTTTTCAGGCAGAAGTTGCAACTAAATTCCTGAGATCGCGCTAATTGCTTACCTACCCACTCCTACAGCTTTTAACACTGGCCGTTGCACTGCAATGTCCCGACGAAATTTATATCGTCAATTTGCAACGCCCTTCTTTGGCAGTTTGGATTCGACCAATTTGCCTGAAAGATTGTGCTGCATCCCAGCATTGAAGGTCAGTAAAACCGCTGTAGCCAAACAACCAATCTTAGAGGTAATTCTATGCGACGCTCTATTTCTGTGCTGTTAACAACACTGCTGCTGTTTGCCGCCATTTTGCCTGCTGCCGCGCAGACCCAAACCGCACCAACCAGCTTCAATCCCTACATGGCAAAGCAACCTTCTACAAACCAGCTTAATTCGTTTAATCTGGCAACTCTTGCGTATCAAGGCTACTTAAAAGACCAAGGCATTCCCAGCAATGGTGCATTGATGTCAGCGATCGCTTCTGGAACGATCGCGGCTCAAGACATTATTCAAGCTGCTGTCAAAGCGAATCGACTACCTGAGCAAGCGTTAAGCGATCGAGGCTATCGCCATAACCTTGAAAATCAATTGCAAGGATTTACAGCAGACTAAAAAACTGGCGTTACTCAATTAATTATGATGAAAAACACATTTCGCAAGTACCATCGGCTAATTGCTACACTCTTTTGTTTGCCATTACTCTTTACTGCTCTGACTGGTATTAGCATTGCCATCGCCGACACATGGTTGCATCAAGAAGAGCTTGCTGCATTTTTAATTACTGTTCACACCTTCCAAATCTTCAAACTCGATGCCATTCTGCCAGTTTTGAATGGGCTAGGCCTGATTGGCTTAGTGGCTACCGGACTCTCGCTGACCGGACTATTTGCTAAACACCATCAACCAAAGCGGATAAAAGAACGCTCATGAAATACATTTCTTATTTTTTCATAGCGATCGCCAGTGCCTTCTTGGTCATTCTGTTGTCGTTGTCATCCTGTAGTCCAAACCATAAGGCAATGACTAACCAACCAATGGCGATGAAAGCTCAACCCAAGGAGCAACCCCAAACTAGCCAACAAACTGCCGATACTACGGTCAAAATTCGTAATTTCAAATTTGAGCCAGCGAATTTGGCTCTAGCTGTTGGTAAAACGGTTCAATTTATCAATGTCGATGAAGAACCCCACACGGCTACGGCTACGGATGGTACTTTCAACTCTAAAGCACTGGATACCAATCAAACCTGGAACTACACCGCCACTAAACCCGGAACCTATCCCTATATTTGCTCAGTTCATCCCTTTATGAAAGGGACGCTGACGGTAACAAATAAGAAAAATTAACCAGAGGAATACCAATGCAACGCAGAAAATTTATTGAACACGTAGGCTGGACAGGACTCGGTATTGTCTGGGCTGTTGGTGGAAATGGCTTATTAACTGCCTGTCAGGTGGGAGAACCAAATGCTCAAAAATCATCCACGGCTTCACCGTTTTCCTTCGTTCAAATTAGCGATACGCACATCGGTTTCAAAAAACCTGCAAATGAACACGTGACCGATACACTTCAGAAAGCGATCGATGCGATTAATGCCTTACCTACTCCACCAGCCTTTGTCATTCACACCGGAGATATCTCCCATTTGTCTAAACCAGAAGAATTCGATCTGGCGAAACAACTGCTTTCCCAATTGAAAGTCCCACTATTTACCTTACCAGGGGAACACGATACGATTGGCGATCGCGGCAAAGCCTACGAGGAAGCTTTTAACCGCAAAGATGTCAAAGAAGGCTTACAGGTTTGGGATCGGGGGGGAATACACTTTGTCTCCTTGACCAATGTGCTGGACTTTGGGATAACCGGTACGGGCAAACTAGGTGAGGCGCAATTGGACTTGCTCTCCAAAGATTTGGCAAACCAGAAACAGGATACACCTCTAGTTGTTTTCAGTCATATTCCTCTATATGACCTTTATCCCAAATGGGGATGGGCAACTGCTGATTCGGCTAAGTTGCTTTCACAGCTATCTCGCTTTGCATCGGTAACAGTGTTAACGGGGCACATCCATCAAGTGATTGAGCATAGCGAGGGCAATATTCGCTTCCACACTGCTGCGGCGACTGCCTATCCCCTCCCGGCTCCAGGTCACGGCGATCAACCTGCTCCCGTCAAGCTCCCCGAAAATAATCTTTTGGCAGTGCTGGGATTCCGCACAGTTGAGGTAATTTCCGGGAAGGATACTAGAGTTGACCAACATGCTCTAAGCTAGAAATATAATTCAACAAATACTAAGAGCGATCGCATTCTGGGCGCTTTCGGATATAGTCCAATACGATTGATTCAGTTAAGAATTATTGGTTTTTGAAGACGCGATTATCGCGTCTCACATTAGGTTTTTGGGCTTAACTGAACCGTATTGTTTGAGCAGTGACAAAAGAAAGTTTTACAGACCTTAAATCAATCCTTATTAATTAACAACGCAACCGAAGAAGCTCTTTTACGCTTGCGTATCGAAATAGCACCAAACATAGTGCAAGTAAACAGCGAACCTAGAATTGTTGAGGGTTCTGGGACAGTATAGACGCTCACCTGATTACTTTTAGATTCTATTAAGGTTAAACGAGTTAACTTATCGAAAGTACGGGAATATTTACCCTTAAAGCTAGTCAAAGCATATTCCTGTGTTCCGCCAAAAGATTTATCAATAGTAGTCTGATTTGAATCAAGAGTTATGTTACTACTCGGTTCAAATACAAAAGCATCATTGTTACCTATAGTTGATAAATTTCCAGAAATCTTGAAAGAGTCTAAAAGATTACCAGTATCGCTGTCGTATAACTGATATAAAAACTCTCCACTAGCATTTGCACGTTCAGTCACGGCATCATCAATGGATGTTTTCAGGTTAAATAAGCCACTGAAATCAAAAGAAAACTCTTTGTCAACTATGAAATCATAACCGATAATCCCAGCAAAGCTTTCCGCCGATCCTGTATAGCCATCACCCTGACCTTGAGCTTGGCTGAAGGACAAATTGGAGGCAGAGTTGTTTGCATCGATATTAAACTTAGCCTCAGCGTTAGCATCAGCAGTTACTTGACCACCTGTGCTAATTGCTGTGGTTACATTATCAGTCAAAGTCCTAACATCTGAAGGGCTAGTACTAAAGTTATTGATGTTGAATTTTGACTCAGAATATGCAAGGGTAGCAGCTTGGCTCGGTAAGGTTGCCAATATCGAAGTAGCGATCGCTGGAGTAGCCAATGCCAAAAAATGCTTTACAACTTTGGTGTATTTTTTCATACAATTTATGTTTTTATTTTCCGATGTTAAGATTGCAAATTTGTCATGCTTGTCTACTGCCTTACTAATGAGTAAGAACAAATTATAGGCAAGCAGGATGTTCAGCTTGAGAACTTTTCAAGCCATGTTTGTCTTATGTAGAAGAAATCTTCTATTTAAGGACTAATTTTTATTTACCATTTGCACACTTTTATATAAGTAATAACCGTATAAGTAATTTAGTTATTAGACTTGATGTGCGTTCAATTGGTTACATATTTATACTAATCGTGCATCCACTAGTTTCTTGTAAAGGTAGAGTAAAAAAGAGCGTTTTTTAATTGGAATTTACGTAAGGATTCCGTAGGGAGAAGTTCACAAATTCAGTAGGGAGGAGTTCACATAAGTTCACATAAATGATGTTAGTGCCAGAGCATCCTTTGATGAGCAAGCAATTCACTGTAAAATCAAGCAACGATCGCCTGTACCAATTATCGAAGTCGGATTGGTAGCAATAAGGTTCGGTTAAGGTGCATAGTCTAAAGAGCGCCATAGCTATGAGACTGCACCAAAGAGTTATGGCAGTTCTCGTACAAATGAGGTTTTATTAAACTCCCCTGCGGGAATGCGTTCGCGTAGCGTCTCGTAGAGAAGCGCATCTGCGTTTAAATTTCAACACTCAATTCGCCGCGATTTTAGGTAAAGCTGCACTAAGAATCATGAATAGCTAACGGCAACAACAAGCGACTGACTACCCGATTATCTGGTAACTGATAGAAATTCAACTCTCCTCCTAGTTCTTGCATGAGGTTTTGGCAGATCGCCAGATGTAAAGCTGGTGGTTGGTCGAGGTTGGAAGGAACAAGCACATCTTTCGGTGTATTATCATCTAGTTCGGTGAGTAGCTGTGGTTCGATCGCACCGTTATATGTGATTGATAATTCTAAAGATGTCTGATGTTCAGCCCCTCCAGTTGTAGAAGAAGAATATTTTATATCTAAGGGTTTTGACGCATCTAAACGGCGACACCAAATATCAATTCTGCTACCGGTTTGAGAACGGTTACAGGCAGTAACCAATAATTCATGGATCACTAATTCAATTTTGACAATATCACCAGCGATCGCCATTGCAGATTGAGCGCTGGAGGGAGGAACGCCTCTAACTAATGAAGAATTCTTGGGTGCTTCTTGCTCGTCAATTGGTTGTCCCAAACCATGTACGCCAATCCACAGCTTTTGTTGTTTAAGTAAATTTTCAATCCGTTCGAGCGATCGCTTTAGTAAACTGGCTATGGGCATAGTTTCCCAACTAATATGTAGCTGCCAGTTCTCAAGTTTTAGCATTCCACTCATGGAGGTGGCTGTATGGTCTAACTGCCGCAGCAATAGCTGGTAGCGCATCTGAGTCAGTTCATTAGCAGGAATGCCCAAATCGTGTATTTGTTTCAGGGAATGGGCCGTTATTCTTTGAATTTCCTCTAGACGACGATGTTTATACCAGTTGAGTTGTCGTAATTCTTCGGTTGTGGATTCTAAAAGCCGGGTAATTTGCTTTTCGCGACGCCACCAAGCTAATTGAGAAATCAGAGTTGCTGTTGCACTAAGGTTTTGTTCTGACCAGCGACGCTCTTGATAGTCTACTAGCAATACTACACCTGTAGTTTCATAATCAGCAGTTGTACGTAATGCCATTACCAAAATTTGACTTTTTTCTGGAACATTCAACCATTTCCGGGTTTCTGGAGGTAAATTATCCACCTTCAAAGTCAGATAATTTTCTGTAGCAAGCGCCCACTGAATTAAGGCTTCAGCCTGGATAGAAATAGATACATCAGAAAAAATCCCAAATTGGCTATTGTCAATCACTCCAGGAATAATTTCTGCGCGACTTTCACCAGGTGCCCAAGATAGCATTAGCGCTAGGGGACAGCCCAAAATTGAGGCTATTTGTTCGAGTGCTGTAGGTTCTAAATGCTTTTTTTCGACCTCAATGCTGTTCTGGGATTGTGTCAGGATGCGTAAGCATTGCTCAAAAGCCTGGGAAGTTTTTTGCTGCTGGGTAGTGCGGTTATGTAATTGCCACTGACGAACAATTACACCAATCTGTTGACTGACAGCCCACAGCAATTCTTTTTCTAGAGTTGTCCAAGAACGATGGCTTTCATGAGTAATTACCAAAAGTGCTGCTGGTATATGCTCGTGAGTACATTTACAAACAAGCAGCGATCGCACATTATTCTCTAATAACAAGGGTCGCCAGTTAAAAAAGCGTAAATCTTCATCTAAGTTCTCAATTTCCACCGCCTGTGTTAAACCTTGCAAAAGCTGCCCATCTAATTCTTTGAGAGTATGAAGAGTAAATGTCAACGGTCGACGATTTTGGGGCTGACTTTGGTAAGTAAATTGATAATTCTTCTGCTCGGCGTCGTACTGCAACAGCAAAAAGCGGGTAGCACCTAATCGAGCTAAAACTCTTTTAGCACAACTGTGTAAAGTTACCTGAAGGTCATGTTCGCTATAGATACCTTGAGCAACTTGGCTAGTCAGTTGAGCATCTTCTTGAATCTGTTTAATTGTACCTTCCATGCTTTCGGTAGGTACAACTAGAGAAATTAAACCAGCAACACCCTGGACAAAATTTTTGTCTGTGTCTGTCCAGATGCGAGGTTCGTTGCTTTCCACCGCCAGAAAACCGACTAAGTTCTTTTGCCAGAAAATCGGAGCTGCCAGAAGCGATCGCACCTGCAAGCGTTGCAACAATTTTGCTGTAAAATGGCTTTTTAAAGAACTGCGGGCATCACCAATGGAGACTATTTGGTTAACTGCCAAAGCATAATAAAAATCGCTCAAGTCCTGTACAGTCATTCCCGCTGCTTGCTGAGTGCTAGAATTGCGATCCATTTTGACCAGCTGATTGCTCATTCGACACCAAAAGTAGCGCCCTTCGCGCTCAAACCAGTAAACATTTGTCCGGCTGGGGGAGACAAATTTATGAGTTGCTTGCACCGCTGCTTCAAGTCTTTGATTCAGGTTACTGAGGCTGCGTAAATTTTCTAGCAATTCTAATAATGGCTCGTCAGTTCGCCTGGTTTGCTTTTGGTGCTTATGCATCTCATTTTGATAAAGCACTGCCCCCAGTTCACCTAAAACCATCATCAAACGTGCTTTTGTTTCTCCTGTCAGTAGGTAGCCCCAGCGTTCTGAACCCAGTAATACCAAGCCCAAGCAACGGTCTTTGTAGCGAACCGGTAAAATAATCGTTCCTTGGATGTGGAATTTTTCGGCAACTTTTCGCCATTCGGCGGCGCGGATTTCAGTTTGTAAATCAGCTACGCCTAAAGGATGCTGTTCAATTACTACTTGCTCTAATAAATCCCCAGGACTGAGAACAACTCTTTGGCGTAAAAAGCTCATGTCGCGATCGGGTGTGATGCCCCCTTTTCCGAATAATATGTGATTTAGGCGATCGTAAAGAGCAATCCAAATCAGTTTGTAGTCAAACTCTTCTTTGAGATAAGAAATAGTAGTTTCAATCAGAACGTCAACATCATCTTCTTCTCTAAGGCTCTGGAGGACGCGCCCCAAAGAGAGGATTTGCTGTTCGGCGGCTATAGGTTTTTGTGGCTGCCCCATCTGATTTCTTGGTTAACATAACTTGTAATATATAAGATGCCCAGAAAAGCACCTTGACTAATATCGCCACAGGTGTTTGCTGAAAGTTATAGCTAACAGGTAGCTGAAAGTTACATTATGGAGTGCGAAGGAAATGGGTGAATCTGCGTCCGATGCTCAAGAAGAGCAGCGACAAGTCTCAGAGGAAAAACGAGAGTCTGCTGAAGATAGCAGGCTCTTGCAAGAGAAGGAGCGAGAGTCTGCTGAAGATGTCAGGTTATCACAAGAGGAGCAGCGACAGCTTGCTGAAGAAATGAGAAATTCTGCTGAAGAAACCCGATCCCTTGCTGAAGAAGTCAGGAAAACTGCTGAAAAAATGCGGCGATCTAAAGAAGAACTCCGACAAAGTAAAGAGGAAGCGCGGCAGTATAAAGAGGAACTCCGACAAGCTAGAGAAGAACTCCAGCAAGCTAGAGAGGAACTCCGACAAGCTAGAGAGGAAGCGCAGCAATCTATCGAATTCGCGTAGTGTAAAGATTGAAATGGATATTTATCAACTTGCTATTCGTCCGCTTTTGTTCAATGTGGTAAAAACCGATTCGGAGTGGTTACACCAGCAGACAATTCGCAGTTTTAGCTGGCTATCAAAAACCCCTGCTAGTTGGGCAAACCAACGCTTACAAAAATCTTTTTGTTTGTACGATTCGCGTCTAGAACAAAATTTGTTTGGGCTAAACTTCCCAAATCCCGTAGGGTTAGCGGCTGGCTTCGATAAGGATGGAGTCGCTGCGGGCATTTGGCCTAACCTGGGTTTTGGCTTTGCAGAACTAGGAACTGTAACTTTTCACGCACAACCAGGAAATCCGCACCCTCGTTTGTTTCGCCTACCGTTGGATAAAGCTGCTCTCAATCGAATGGGCTTTAATAACAGTGGTGCAGTAGCAATGGCGGCACGTTTGGCACAAGAAAAGCATGAGCTTACCCGATCGATACCCATAGGGATAAATTTGGGTAAATCTAAGATAACTCCCTTAGAAGCAGCCGCACAGGATTATCTCGATAGTTTTCGTTTACTCAAGAATTTGGGAGACTATTTTGTTGTTAATGTCTCTTCTCCCAATACACCAGGGTTACGATCGCTCCAAGATGCTTCTATGCTCAGTGCCATCTTAGATTTATTACAACAAGAAAATACCACACATAAACCAATTTTTGTCAAGATTGCGCCAGATTTAGATTGGGTTGCGATCGCTGACATCATAACTCTTGCTAAAACCTACCAACTGGCGGGAATTATCGCCACTAACACCACCATCCGCCGTGATGGACTCAAAACCCAGGCGATCGACCAAACGGGCAAATCACCCCAGGATGAAGCAGGCGGAATTAGCGGTGAACCATTGCGCGATCGCTCCACTGAGGTAATTCGTTTTATTTGGCAGCAAACTCAAGGACAAATCCCAATTATTGGTGTTGGTGGTATTTTTTCTGCTGAAGATGCTTGGGAAAAAATTACTGCTGGTGCTAGCTTGATTCAGGTTTATACAGGCTGGATTTACGAAGGGCCAATGATGGTACGCCGAATTCTAGCTGGTTTACTTTCCAAGCTAGAACAAAGCGGATTAAATTCCATCAATGATGCTGTGGGTTTACAAACAAAAATTCCAAAATTCTAATTACGAATTACGAATTACGAATTACGAATTGTTTTACCCTTCTTCCTCCACTGGGAAAAACTCTTTAGTTTTTTCCGAAAATGACCAGGCAATACCATCAGGGTCTTTGCTGCGGCTCCACTCAGGAAACTCTGGATCGTTTCGCCGTTTATAAACCGTGCTGGAATAGACATTGAGCCGTTTCGCAAGTTCAGATTGAATTAGAGAGCCAAAAATTAACTGTTTTTCCAGCGATCGTTTAACTTCCTCATCTGTTGGCTGTGGAAGTGATTCGGTTTCTGGTTCTTCCTCCTGCGGGGTTGGTGGTGCTAATAGCGATCGCGCTGTTTTAGTAACTGGTTGAGCTGGAAATTCTTTAACAGGCTCACTATTGTCAAGAATATTGCCGAGAATGCTGGCAGTTATAAAGTAATAAGACTCCCCTGCATCTTCAGAGTTGACTATACTAGCTCCAAATTCCGAGGCTTTACTATCCAAGTAGCGTTTTGCCGTTGTTCCAGGAAAATTGCCCCTGATTGCCAAGTCCATTGGCGTCAGTCTGCCCTGATTTTCACGAACCAATTGATGAAAAATTGGGTTAACTCGATAAGTCCACTGTTGCCATTGATATTCCTGCCAAAGCTTGAAGGCAATTACTAGCACAATTACCGCCAGTAAAATTCTCCAGGTAGTAACTAGGAAAATAATCAAAAACGAGATGGGCAAAAGTAGAACGAGAAAAGCCTTGCCGTTACCTTCTATGGGTTTCTCACTCATGCCGATTTTTGCCAAGTGAATTTTGGGAAATAATATTATTATATTGGCAAAAATTGAGACACTTTTTTGTATCGTTTGGCAAAGTCGCGGCAAAATTTTCGGCAAAAGCTTTATTCAGTAAGTGTTATAGGCTTATTAACTTTTTGCTCATATAAGATTGGTCTGCGATGCCTACGGCGGTAAACTACGCGCAAAAGTTTTTACCAGAAAAAAGAAGGGGGTTGAGATGTATGGCGATCGTAATACATATCAGCTTTTCTTTCCAAAGCAATAATTCTAAATTAGCTTGTCAGACCCTTGACAACAGATAATACATATACTACATTAATAATACAAGTCAACTTTCATGAGGGAGTTAGCTTTCACCAGTAGCGAATAGCTCAAATGGCAGAGCGCCCACCTTGCCCGGAAGGGCCGACGTATCGAGGGTTATCGCATATAACTAAAACACCCCCGATCAAACTTCTGGAGGTGTAGGTAAAAATCCTACTTCGTTACAGCAAATTTAATGCTGAATTTTGAATTTTGAATTTTGAATTTTCATGTGGTGGGTAGCTCAGTGGATAGAGCGCCTAAATATCCTTATTCACACCTTGCCTGAAAAGGCCGACGAATTGAGGGTTATCGCCTGCCAAGCGGGAGGTCGCGGGTTCAATTCCCGCTCCACTACACCAAATCTAGTCCTGAATTTTGAATTTTGAATTTTCATGTGGCGGGTAGCTCAGAGGTAGAGCGCTAAACATCCTTGTTCACCCCTTGCCTGCAAAGGCCGACGAATTAGGGTTATCGATTAGGGTTCGAGAGGTCGCAGGTTCAAATCCTGCTCCGCTACACCAAATAATTTTGATAAATTTAAAATCCAAAATCCAAAATTTTCATGTGGCAGATAGCTCAGTTGGTAGAGCGCCGAAAAACATCCTTGTTCACACCTTGCCTGAAAAGGCCGACGAATTTAGGGTTATCGCCTGATAAGCCGGATGTCGCAGGTTCAAATCCTGCTCTGCCACTTTTCATTTTTGCCCGCAAGGGCCGGGAGATGAAGCGATGAATTACAATTTTTTCACTAAAAAGAAGACAACTACACCCCAAAATCAACCTATCCCCGGACGAGAAGCAGAAATGGTTCAGGGACGTTCCGGCGGCTGGATGTTTGATGCTGGTATTTGGAAGATGTTGCGCCGTTGTCTTTTAGTTGGCACAGCAAAAAGCACTTACTACGCTGGCAAACAGGAATTAACTGAAGATTTTGTAACAGTTGTAAGACTTGCTGTTGCCGAAAATCCTGGTCGTGTAGCAGAAGAAATTTTGTATGCTAGCGATGGACGCGCCATCAATAACAGCGCGCCTATCTTGGCTTTAGTGTTGCTATCGATGGGTGAAGCACCAGCAGCAAAACAGGCGTTTGGTGAAATTTTCCCGCAAGTTGTCCGCACTGGTAGCCACTTCTACGAATGGTTGAACTACACCAAATCTCTGCGGGGATTTGGCAAAGTAGTGCGGGAAGCTGGTAAAACTTGGCTCTCAAGGGAAGATGTTAAGGGTTTAGCTTATCAACTGTTGAAATATCAACAACGTCAAGGCTTCTCCCACCGGGATGTATTGCGGCTGTTCCATGTCAAACCGCCTACAGAAAATCACCGTCAACTATTTGAGTGGGTAGTTAGAGGCTGGGAAGAATTGCCAGCAGATATCCCCTCAGAAGCGTTAGCGCAGATTTGGTGGTATGAGTGGCTGAAGCGGAATCCTACCCAAACTCATGAAGCTATTTCCCAAGGACGCTTAACCCACGAAATGGCTGCACCTGTGGGCAAAATGGATAAGCTTGCTTGGCAACTGCTATTTCAGGAAATGCCAATAGGTGCAATGCTGCGTAACCTGGGTTCTTTAACTGAACTAGGTGTATTGCGAACTGACGAAACTACCAACTTACTGCGAGTGGAAGCAGTTCTTAACAACAAAGAACATCTGCGTAAAGGTCGCATCCATCCAATTGATGTTTTGAAAGCACTCAAAACATATCAATCTGCTGGGACATTAGGACGCAGTAAGAAAACTTGGAATCCAGTTCCTCGGATTGTAGACATATTAGAAAAGGCGGTTGAACTGTCTTTTGATGTTGTGCAACCCACAGGTAAAGTATTCATGCACGCCGTAGACGTTTCTGGTTCTATGGGTAGCATGGTTGCAGATATGGGGCTAACTTGCTGTGAAATTGCCACCACAATGGCACTGGTGACAGCAAAAGCAGAGAAAAACTACATGATTCGCGGTTTTGCTACCGAATTCCGGGAATTAGATATTACTGCCAAAGATAGTTTTAGTTCTGCGGTTCGCAAAGCTAGCAATCAAAACTTCGGTGGAACGGATGCATCTGTAGCTTATGACTGGATGATTAAGAATAAGTTTAAAGCAGATGTAGTCTGCTTTTGGACTGACTCGGAAAGCTGGGCTGGGTATAAGCATCCAAGTCAAGCGCTGAAGGAGTACCGCAAAAAGGTAAATCCCAACGTCAAGGCGGTGTATGTCACCTTGACACCTTACCAAATCACTTTGGTAGATCCTGAAGATTCGCTGTCTTGGGATTTGGCAGGGTTCGACCCAGGTACGCCTCGGATCGTTCAGATGCTAGCTACGGGTGAATTGTAGAGATTGCTGAAGGGTAAAGGATGAAATACTTTATCCTTCATATTTCATGGCGGGTTATCCTTGTTCGCAACTTGCCTTTCGGGGCCGAAGAATTTAGGGTTATCGGTTACGTCTCCACCATTGTGGGGATTAGCGGGTTCAAACCCCGCACCCGCCTTTATTTTTGATTTTTACCTCACGCAAAGAAGAAGGCGATTTAATTTTTGAATGGTCGTTTTTCTATTTCAGCGATGGGTAAGAGTAGGGTGTCTTCGATGTGCGATCGCATTTTCTCAGAAGCACTGTTGAGGCAGTCAACTAATAATCTATTAGCATTATAGTATTCCTTGAGTTGTTGCTTTTCTTGAAGGCTGAATTGCCAATCAGCGCTAATATTGATCCGGGGAATATTTGACATTAACTCTGCAATTTTTTCAAGCCATTCTTGGCCATTAATTTCAAACCATTTCTCAAATTTTTCTATAATTTTACACAACTGATATCCACAAATATCTTTGATTTCTTTCAGTAATACGATTGGAATTTTTCGATTAATTGGTATTAACTCAGGTTGAACTATATGCAATAAGCTACGGCAAATACTTATCTTTCCAACGTTTTCAGGTACAAGAGATTGAATTTGCTGTAATGCTTGATATAACTCTGGATTTATTTGTAGTTTATGATTGAGAACACGCTTAATCCCAGGTAAAATTTCTAAAAAAAAGTCTATATCACTTAAATCACTAGTATTGCTTATTTCCCAAAATACAGAACTTGGATCAAAACAATATAAGAATGTAAGAATACCATTGATGTCCTGAGCAATTTCAAAAGTAATATCTAGCTCGATAGATAAATGCATATCCAAAAAATGACACACTCCTCCATTTTCTAGCTCAAACCTGGGATCAATTTCATTAGATAAATGCCCAAATATGTCTACAACTAATTCAATATAAGCAGAACGAATACAAGCTTTTTTATAATTAAAATTGCAAAAAAGCGCTTGCTGTTTTTGATATATAAAATTTAAAAAATCTTGTAGTTTTTTAGATGATTTGAGGAATCTATCAACTTGCTCTTTCAAGGAAAAGAGTAAATAATCTATTGATTGTTTACTTAAATTAAGCCTTGATTTAGCTTCTTCCCATATAACTTTATGTAGAGAGTATCCTGCTGGTCGAAACACTAATAATTTAACTTCGTTTTGCAGCTTTTGTAAATCAAACATCCATCCTTGTGCAACAAGAACATGTAAATCATGATTATCTTGCCAATACTCAGGTATATTATCTATCCTTCCCTTTCGGAACTCTACTAGATGGCTTTGTTCCAAAGAATCAATACTAGATAGCTTTTCTTCTTCTCCTACATCCCAAAGTAGACATAATATACCAAGAATGGGAATATGAGGTATTTTCTGATAGCTAAATAATCCTAAACGGCAAAGAAGATTATAAGCATCAATATTATTATCTTGTATACGGTCAAATTGACTTGCAACTAAATCTTTTATGCTGCCCTTTAATAAAGATTTTTTATTGTCTTGCCAATAAGTCTCTAAGTCACCATTATATTTTGTTTGTATAGGTTCTCGGAGAACTTTCATACATAATGCATTACCACCATAAGATTTGTGGATTGCGCTCATAGCTGGAGTATTAACATTAATATCAAATATGCTAAAAAATTTTTGCCATGCACTCTCATCTAGTTCTGGTAATTGGTAAGCTTCAACAAAGCTCAACTTAGCTTCATTGAGCCTCTGACGACTGGTAATTAATGTGATTGATTTGATATTAGGAGCATTTAAAACTCTAATGAATAGCTCTAAATAGTCAATGTGGCCTTGTTTAAACTTACCATTCTCATCTAATGCAGTTTCAAGATTATCAATCACTATACCCACTGGTTTGTTCTGAAGCTTACGCTTTAGTTGCTCCAGTGTTCCTATGAAATCCTGTTGTGGTTCTTCTTTAAAGTGATGACGTAGCTGATCATTGACCCAACTTTTTACAGAAGTGATGTACTGAGGTTGCATTCCTACTTGAAGTTCCAAATACTCTAGCTTCTGAGTCTCGAAGTAATGATAAGCCAGTTTTGTTTTGCCTATACCACCTTTACCATAAATACCAATGGCTTTTGC
The DNA here is from genome assembly GCF_034530995.1 of Nostoc sp. DedQUE04. Taxonomy (NCBI): domain Bacteria; kingdom Bacillati; phylum Cyanobacteriota; class Cyanophyceae; order Nostocales; family Nostocaceae; genus Nostoc; species Nostoc sp. DedQUE04. The sequence continues at coordinate 34,839 of NZ_JAVRCA010000027.1, forward strand.
ATTACAGTCAATCAGCATATTGAGGTGTGCGATCGCTTCCTCACGCCCAACAAAATCAGGATTTTCAGATATCGTTTTATCTTCACTGAAATTTTCAGTTTGTGGTAACTCGGAAGTATTTTGATTTAATAACTCAGGCTTGTACTTAGCAAATAGAGCGATTAATTCTGGAAGCTTTGAACGGCGTTCGTCTGGAAATTCATTATTTAAACCAAATAACTTACAAATTTCCTCACGATGTTTTCTGACAGTTGATTTTTGAATATGCAAAGATTCGGCGATCGCTTCATCTGTTTCATTAGCCAGAAGTTTCAGCAGTACCTCTCGCCGCCTTTCGGTTAAGCGATTAAACACTGCATTGAAATGTTGTTGATTCATAACTATCAGCCCATCACAACCACGGTACACATCTGTGTACTCGATATACTCGCAAAGACTCACAGCATGTGTATTACTTGTGTACTAGGCTAACGCAAAAGTTGATGTAGTAATTCACCACTCACAACTTATGAAATCTACTTACATCAGCGGACGATGCTACTATCAAGGCAATGGTGGCGTTCTTCTTCCTGCTGTTACCACAGTTTTAAAAGCAACACAGCCCCCAAAGTCTCTAGCCGCCCTTTCCTATTGGCGTAATAAAGTTGGCGATGCAGAAGCAAATCGAATCGCTGCTAACAGCCGTCGCCGAGGAAATGCCTTGCACCAGTTGATTAAAGAACACCTGCAAGTTTACTCGTCCAAACCTGACAGCAGCCTGATTCAGCCTTACTGGGATAGCATTCAATCTGTGCTAAACCAACTTAGCGATGTTCAACTAGTTGAGCAAGTTGTGCCTAACTATCAAGAACTTTACGCCGGGAAAGTTGATTTAGTTGCTCGTTACCAAGGTGTTCCCCATTTAATTGAATGGACTACAGCCGAGGAACCAAAACTGAGATTTGATAAGCTTTATGACAAACCTTTACAACTAGCTGCTTATGGTGGTGCAATAAATCGGTATTATAGCGATCGCCTCTTTAACTGCAAAATTAACCATGCTCTTATCGTTGTAGCCTTGCCAGGTGAAGAAGCAGAGATTTTTGAATTTGACCGTGCAAGGCTAATTCATGTCTGGCATCAATGGCTTAATCGGCTGAATTTTTTCTTCAGTGCAGTTGCTGCCCAGAAGTGCGATCGCTTCCAGCTGAGTATAGGCGATCGCAATTTTTTACAAGCACGAGAGAAAGTGGGGAAGTGTCCAGAAAGCGTGCCAATTGTCAACTCAGGCTATTAATGGTTTTGAGCAATTGGGAATGACAAGGGATGCAGAAGAGATGCAAACTTTACTAGATTCTCCATAATTATCTGCAAATATCGCATTTCCACTTGTTTTCTAGCATGGCCGCTGCCCAAATTAGGCAATGGGTTACACCTTGTCGCCAGCGATCGCACTTCTAATTTTTTAGATAACAATATGCTTTGTTTGTCAATAAAGTGTAATATAACTTAGTAATCATTGGGCGATCGCTATTCTTTTCGATCTAATACTATTAATGCGGCAATCTGCTAAATATTAGCCTGGTTTCATCCCAAATTGTCCACCCAAAGACAGTAGATGAAGTTTTGTGTGAATAACTATAAGGTATGAAATAGCTCTGCATTCCAAAAAGTGAAAAAGGAACAGATTTTTATGACATTTGATTACGATTTGTTTGTCATTGGTGCTGGGCCTGGGGGATTGGCAGCAGCTAAAAAAGCCGCTAGTTATGGTGTACGTGTCGCCATTGCCGAACAAGAAGCTATTGGTGGCACCTGTGTAAATCGCGGCTGCGTTCCAAAAAAGCTGATTGTCTACGCTGCTGACTTCGCCCTCAAAAATCAAATCGCACAAAGTTATGGGTGGAGTGACTGTCAAACATACTTTGACTGGACATTATTTATTAAGTCAGTACATCAGCATATTGACAGCGTTAACCAATCCTATTTTCAGCAATTGCAAAAAGCTGGAATTGAATTAATTTCTCAACGTGTCACTTTCATCGATGCCCATACTATCAATATTGATGGACGCAAAGTTACAGCCGACAAAATTTTAATTGCTGTGGGAGGACAACCCCTTAAGCCCAAAATCCCAGGTATAGAATACGCCATCACATCCCGCGAGATGTTTCAGCTACCCTATCTGCCAAAACGTTTAGCAATTATTGGCGGTGGCTACATTGGCGTAGAATTTTGCAGTATGATGCACGCTTTCGGTTGTGAGGTGACGGTGATTGAAAAAGACGAGATGATTTTATCAGGGTTTGACGATCGCATTTGCTCTGCTGTACAACAGGGGTTGATTAAACGCGGAATTAAGTTTTTCACCAATAGCACTGTTCAAGAAATCAAATACTCAGAAGAGGGTTTGTTGTTAACTATTACTGGCGAGAGCCAAGAAATAATTACAGCAGATACCATCTTAGTTGCCACAGGTTATGCTCCAAATACCAAGAATCTTGGTTTGGAAAATGCCCATGTTGAACTTGGTGAACATGGTGCAATCAAAGTAGATGAATACAGCCGCACCAGCCAAGAAAACATTTTTGCTGTGGGTGACTGCACCAGCCGCGTGCAATTGACTCCAGTGGCTAAGGCAGAAGGTATTGTCTTTGCCGATACAGTTTTTGGGAACAAGGCGCAAAAACTAAATTATGATTATGTGCCCACTGCTGTTTTTTGCCGTCCAGAAGCGGCTAGTGTGGGGATGACGGAGGCGAAAGCACGAGAAAAATTTGGTGAATCTGTAGAATGCTACTGCACCGAGTTCCAACCACTGTTGTATCAGATGATCGAACAGGATGAGCCAACCACTATAAAGTTAGTGCTAAATAGTGATTCTGGGCAAGTTTTGGGCGCTCACATGGTGGGCGAACATGCAGCAGATATCATTCAAAGTTTAGGTGTGGCAATTCGCAAAGGCATTACCAAGGAAGATTTGGATGAAACAATAGGCATTCATCCCACGACAGGAGAAGAATTTCTGTCGTTAAATTAAATCATGTGCAGGACTGAGTGAAAAAGCCACAAATGAGAAGGGGGAAATCCTTCTTCTCATCTCCCTATTTTCCTGCCCGATTATACTTTGACAACTCCAAAAATTAATACCAGTTCAATTAATTATTGCAACACATCTTTGAGTAAAGACGCGATGAATCGCGTCTCTACAAATAGTCTATTTGTCGCATTATTTTTTCAAACTGGTATAAAATATTCAAATTTTTGTATCCAATACAACTATCAGATTTGGCTTTGCCTACTTAAGAACAGTTTCCAGAGTGATTGGAGATTTTTTTATTTGGAAGTTTCTTGTCCTTCTGAGTAAGATTTTGTGGGTATGTCTAAATCGTCTAAAGTATTCATTAATAAGTCATCTTCTGGAATATAGTCTCTCTGTTGGAAATTTACCAAATTGTCAAGAGCTTTAATAGCTTCAAGATCCTTAAGAGCCTCTGATGCAGACTGATATCGCTCTTTGAAGTCAGCCACCACCATTTTACTGAGAATCTGAGCTAGGGAGTGGCTGACCTGAGTGCGTAGTTTACCGCCGTAGGCATCTCTCCATTTGATTTCCCCCTTAGCGTCTCTATCTAGCTCACGGGGTGCTACACCAGTCAAGGCTTTAATCCCAACCATGCCAACTGCATAGATATCACTACTGTACTGTGGACGCCCAAAACATTGTTCGCTTGGTGCGTAACCCTGAGTACCAATACCAATGGTGAAAGGGGTGGACTCTTGAGGATCGAGCTGTTTGATGCCGACTTCTTTAACGGCTCCAAAGTCAATCAACACCAGTTTTCCGTCTGAGTGTCGCCGGATGATATTGCTGGGTTTAATATCCCGATGAATCACGTGGTTTTCATGGACAAATGTTAATGTTTGCAATAAGTCCCTGATAATTTTGATCGCGGCAATTTCATCAATTGCTCTACCTGCTGGAAGTTCTTGATTTAAAGGATGACCAATTATCTGTTCTTGGACTAAATAAAATTCTTCATCTTCTTCAAAATAGGCCAAAAGTTGAGGAATTTGAGCGTGCCTTCCCAATTTTTCTAGCGTTTGTGCTTCTGAGTGAAATAAACGTCTGGCAAGTTGCAATCCTTCTGGTTTGGTATTGGCTGGTTTTAGTTGTTTGACAACACATCGCGGATTACCAGGACGTTGGGTATCTTCGGCAATGTAGGTTTCACTAAATCCACCGGAACCGAGAACTTTGACAATTTTGTAGCGTCTAGCCAAGACTTTCCCTGATAAGGCTAAATCTCGTTGCTGGATTAGGTGTTGGAAGTCATCTTGTTGGCTGATAATCTCTTGGACAACGGGTGAAGTTTTATACTTCTGAAAAATGTCTACTAATTGGCGTTTTCTGATGCTTTCTCTGATGACTGAGGTTGCCAAATAGGAAATTCCGGTCATGGCGATCGCGATCGCTGGTACGCTAGTGGGAAAAATTAACTGACCATAGACAAATAACCCATAGCTAATTCCTCCCCAAGCGCCAGACAGGGCGAGGCTATAGAAAAATCTATGGATGCTACGTTTGCGTCTGCTAATCATCAAGGCTGAACTGCCAACTAGCATTAGCACAAACAAACCCTGCAATGGTGGACTCTTAATTCCTGGGGCGATCGCTTTTCCTGTCATCAAAGTTGCGATCGCATTGGCGTGAATTTCCACGCCTGACATCGGTTCAGTACTATTACTACCAGCAACTGGATAATAATCATTATGTAACCGATCTGTTGCACCAATCAGCACGATTTTGTCTTTGAACACCTTTCCTTGCTGCAAATAGCTGTTCCAGTTTTGCGGATCGAGTACGTGCCAAAAAGGTTTTTGCTCAAATGTACCCGCAGGCCCCCAAAAATAAATGCGATCGCCTTTTGGTCGGGGATAATTTACTTGCGCTGCCTTCAGCGCGGCTTCATCAAAAGAGAGTCGCTTTTTGGTAAATAAATTATCTTCACCTAATAATTTGGGATACTCACTCGCTAATCGATGAACTTTTCCATCTACTTCTAAAGGAAAATTAACTGAACCAATGGATACTGACTTTGTACGAAACATTTGTTGTGGGTCTGTCAGTTGCGTAAAAGACCCTTGGTGCGTCTGGGAGTTTTCGTAAACGGCTGCTAAGGTAACTTTATTGCCATATTTTTGCAGTACTGCCTGAAATTGGCGATCGTCTGCAACTCCATAGCTGCTTGCCGTATCAAAAACTACGTCTAATGCTACAGCGCGGGCACCTGCTTCGATTAATTTTGTAATTACCTGGGAGTATGCAGCCCGTTTATAAGGATAAGATTTCAGTGTTTCTAAGTAGGCATACTGTTTCGGATCTGTTTTATAGTACTGTTCGGGAACCGATATTGACTGGTCGTCTATTGCTAAAATTACGATGTCTTCTGGAGGCGCGATCGACCCGCGCAGTTGAAAAAAGCCAGAAAGCACCTGATTTTCCATCAATTGAACCGATTCCCCACCAGAAGCGCTCAATAGTGCGCCCCCAATTGCCCAAGTACCTGCCAGTAAATGACCTAAGCGAACCATCCAGCGAGAGTGGCGAGCAGATGCTGTTGAAGTCACTTTTGTTGGTTTACTTGACAGTCTATTGGCAGTAGAGACATAGTTTTTAGTTAAGGTAGATGTAGGTTCTTCTGCCATATCGTGTTACTGATTGATTTTAGTCCAACACTTTTATTTATTCAGACCGCGTTTTAGTGTAAGCACATTGAAATAAGACTTAAATGATAATCTTATACATTTGTAAAGTATCTTCTATTCATCAACAAAATTTTATTGGCAGAGCCAGCCCCCAAAAAATTCTTACTCAACCACTACTTAATTTATTCTTTTTCTGGTGAATGAGTTACAAGTAGTGATTGTCTCATAGATCGGAGTCGGATATACTCTACCAGTGCATTTGGTTCTGGCAAGATTTTACCCTAACCTAACCAACAAGTACGTTACTAACTGGGTGCCTTACCATAAGCAGTCCAAGGCTGTCTTCTGTCTCTGGCGCAATGTTAGTAATCTCCACAAAGCGTGTCCTGATACTGACAGCTTTAGCGAAATATAGGGTTTAATTTATATCTTACCTTAAGCCGATGTGATACCTCTTTAGGAGTAAACTTTAGGGTTATGCAGCGATGAATGCTGTTATTGGGTCAATTTTCTGGGTGGATTTTGATCGCCGCGTGGCTCTTGCTGTGCTGGGTGAATCAGGTTAACATCCTGGATCTCAACTCCAATATTGCAAGCGTTTTTATGTCTTGAAAGAGGTAGGATAAAAGCTATAGATAAAGAACTACGTTATAGATATTAGCAAACAAGGCATTTGAAAATTGCTATAATCTATTGTTCCATCTAAATTCATATATATTATTAGGTGTAAATTTGTATGGGTTCTCCAATGAATCGTCTATCTATTTTTGTAGATGGAAACAATATGTTCTATGCTCAACAAAAAAATGGCTGGTTTTTTGACCCGCGACGAGTCTTAGAATACTTCAAACATGAGCAATCAGAAACAACATTAATTAATGCCTTCTGGTACACTGGCTTAAAAGATCCACAAGACCAGCGAGGTTTCAGAGACGCTCTAATTAGTCTAGGATATACAGTACGAACTAAAATTCTGAAAGAATATTATGATGATACGTCAGGTCGTTACTCGCAAAAAGCGAATTTAGATATTGAAATTGTTGTAGATATGTTTAATACAGTAGACCAGTATGACCGAGTAGTATTATTCAGTGGTGATGGAGATTTTGAAAGAGCAATCGAACTATTACGCTCAAAAAATACACATATTACGGTAGTATCAACAGAAGGAATGATTGCTAGAGAACTACGCAATGCTACAGATAGATATATAGATTTAAATGATATCAGAGATCAAATAGAAAAAACTGAAGGTTAGTAGCTTTAACAATTATTTACAAAAATAAGAGTAAAAGAAAAACTAGGGTTGAAGATATATTAAGCCACAAGTAAACACTAAACACTAAACAACAAACGGCAAATGAGAAACAAAACAGATCGAATCATCATTTTTGATACAACATTGCGAGATGGAGAGCAGTGTCCGGGAGCGACTTTGAATATAGACGAAAAGCTAGTTATTGCCAAGCAATTAGCGCGTCTAGGTGTAGATGTAATTGAAGCAGGCTTTGCCTTTGCTAGTCCGGGAGATTTTGAAGCAGTCAAGAAAATTGCTCAAATTGTCGGGACAGAAAATGGCCCGGTCATTTGTAGTTTGGCAAGAGCGATTAAAGCTGATATTGAAGCGGCTGCGGAAGCATTAAAACCAGCAGTTAATGCCAGAATTCACACATTCATTTCGACTTCTGATATTCATTTAGAGTATCAATTGCGAAAGTCACGGGCAGAAGTGTTAGCGATCGCCGAAGAAATGGTCGCTTATGCCAAATCTTTCATGACAGATGTGGAATTTTCGCCAATGGATGCGGCTCGTTCCGATCCAGAATTTTTGTACCAAGTGTTAGAGCGAGCGATCGCAGCTGGTGCAACAACAGTTAACATTCCCGATACCGTAGGTTACACAACCCCTAGCGAATTTGGAGCCATAATTAAAGGCATTATCGAAAATGTCCCCAACATCGACCAAGCGATTATTTCCGTTCACGGTCATAATGATTTAGGCTTGGCAGTTGCTAACTTTTTAGAAGCCGTGAAAAATGGCGCACGGCAACTAGAATGTACGATCAATGGCATTGGCGAACGCGCCGGCAATGCATCACTCGAAGAATTAGTCATGGCGTTGCACGTGCGGCGGCAATATTTTAACCCTTATCTCGGCAGACCAGAAGATTCTCAAGAATCGCTGACAAATATCGACACCCGACAAATTTACAAAACCTCACGCTTAGTTTCCAATTTGACGGGAATGTTGGTACAACCAAATAAAGCGATCGTGGGGGCGAATGCCTTTGCCCATGAGTCTGGAATTCACCAAGATGGTGTATTAAAGAACAAGCTAACTTACGAAATTATGGATGCCCAATTGATTGGCTTAACAGACAATCAAATCGTTTTGGGCAAACATTCAGGGAGAAATGCTTTTCGGACTCGGTTGAAAGAATTGGGCTTTGAACTGTCAGATACTGAATTAAACAAAGCCTTCGTCAGATTCAAAGAAGTAGCAGATAAAAAGAAAGAAATTTCCGATTGGGATTTGGAAGCGATCGTTAACGATGAAATCCAACAAGCACCCGATTTGTTCCGGGTAGAGTTGGTGCAAGTTTCCTGCGGTAGCAACGCCCGTCCTACTGCTACAGTTACTCTGCGCACCCCAGACGGTGAAGAATTAACCGATGCTGCGATCGGTACTGGGCCAGTGGATGCAGTTTACAAAGCTATCAACCGTGTGGTGAATGTACCCAACCAGTTGATTGAGTTTTCTGTGCAGTCAGTAACAGCCGGTATTGATGCCATTGGCGAAGTGACGATTCGTTTACGTTATGAGTCTAAAGTGTTTTCTGGTCATGCAGCCAATACAGATATCATCGTGGCATCCGCGCAAGCTTATGTAAATGCGTTGAATAGGTTGTATGCATCTTTGCAAACTCAAGAAAAGCCAGAGGAAGTAACTGCACAGAAAGTCTAAGATCGGAATCTGTGAAACTGCCAGTTTTTGGCTGATGCTAACAAACTCTTCTCCAACTTTAGCTACGGTGTACACACAAGTCTGAAATAGCTTATTAATCAGGGTTTTACCCCACCCTAACCCTGCCCTTGCAAAGGGGAGGGAACTAGATAGATTTTCTTGTTTCCCCCCTTGCCAAGGGGGGATTAAGGGGGGTAATTCGACTTCTGTGTACACGGTAGCCAACTTTGGGGAGGAGTTATTTGTGATTTCTAAAAAATTGTTGGAAATTATGCTGACAGAAAAACATATAACTATCAGAGAAGCCACCAGCAAAGAAGATTCAGTGATTGCACAACACTTTTATCAAATGTGGCTAGATATTGGTGTTGATGAGAGTAATCTACTTGTGGAGTGGCAGAATATTACCCTCCAATTTCTAGAAGATGCGCGTCGAGATTTGTTTTACAAGGTTTTTATTGCAGAGGTTGATAATACAGTTGTGGGTTCTGTAAGTTGTCAACTTTTTGCAGGTTTATATCCGAATGTTTTCAAAGATGAATACCGCAAATTTGGATATATTTGGGGCGTTTATGTCGAACAATCTTACCGCAGACAAGGAATTGCCAAATCTTTAACTAATAGAGCAATTGAATATTTAAAAGCGATCGCTTGCACGCGGGTGGTTCTTAACGCCTCGCCATTGGGTAAACCAGTTTACTCCAGCCTCGGTTTTTCTGAAGGAAATTTAATGCAATTAGATTTGATTTAAGGACAGCAATTTGTTGCCTTGTAGTGATGATCGAGCAACTTAAATTGATGTAAAAAGATATTTGTCAAACTTACGTTAAATAGGATAGCTTAAGTGTTCAGATGTATGTAGTTACTATTATTCTGATTTGTACTATAAGTCAAGTTTATTGAGTTGATTATGAATATTGTTTACTTTTTTCGATTTTTAGATTTACTTGATAAGCATAAAACTTTATTCTGAGAAACGATGTTTATAATCAGTCAGCTTGTATGAGTAGCGAAAAGACAACAGAATTGCCACTCTGGGTACAAGATAGAGATATAGTCATTGCTCGTGATGAAGAAGTACAGTGGCGAGAAGGAAAACGCCCGGATTATTCATACACCAATGAATTTCTTCATCAAGAGAGTAAATTTCAGCATCCAGAAGGTTCACTAGAAGCGATCGCTCAAAACTTAGTCCGCACTTTTGAGATGGAAGCTTCTAATAAATCTAATCCTCAACAGTGGCTTTCGATTGTTACCGATAAGTTTAAAATGAGTACCAATGGCGGACAACAATTCACTGCTCAGGATGTTGCAGATGAAGGTACTTATAACCTCTTTTTGGGTAAAACTGAGCAATATGACTCTGAAACAGAAACCTTTGAATCTTCATTTCAAGTTTTTCATACAGCCTTTCCCAATGGCTTCCTTTGGGAATTAACAGAAGTTCTTTCGGGGCCGCCTAATGTTACCTTTAAGTGGCGACATTGGGGAACATTTAATGGTTCCTATAAGGACTATGTACCCACAGGTGAAACAATAGAAATCGTCGGAGTTAGTATTGCTCGCGTCACTGATGATTTGAAGATTGAGTCTTTAGAGCATTATTTTGATAATAATGTCTTTCTTCAGAAATTAACCAGTGGTGGTTGTCCCTTCCATTCTTAAAATCAGAACAATCACTAATTTTCATTTAGTCGTATTCATTGAATAGCACGCTCGAACGGCGTTCGCTGCTGTTTCCTAAGAGCGCCGATCGAGTGAGTATAATCATTGAAAATATGCAATGCATATAGCGTTTATCGAATGGATGCAATACACTTTGACCTCACTTCCATTCCTCTCTCCTAAAAGGAGAGAGGCTTTGAATCTTACTCCCCAACGCTAGTAGGGAAAGGGCTGGGGGTTAGGTCTGTATTTCGTGCAATTGACAACCGCTATATCATTCATGGTATTAGTGTTTGTACAGTAGTAGCTGGCGCATTTACTGAAGGTGTAAACCCAGCCAGTTTACCCGACTTTTGGGGTACAAAGTCTGTTTCTTTGCTACCTTGAACCTCAGATAAGTAGCAATCTCGCACTGCCAACAACAAGCCTTTGATTGCATCTGGTGCGCCTGTTTTAACTAAATCGTCTGCCTTTTTGAAAAAATGCGATCGCCATTTCCCATCGTTATTGCCATACAATTCTATTAAATACCAACCTGCAAGATACTCAGCTAAAGGATCGAGACAGAAACGGATTCTGTCTTTGGCAGAACCGATAGTTTGAATCAGGTGCAAACGTTTTTCCAGATAATTGAGGTGTGCTTCGGGGTCATCAATACCCAAAGCTGCTAATGCAGCAATGGCATCGGCACGCTTGGCGGTTCCTGGTTGATAACTTTTCTGCAAGCATTCCCAGGCGATGGTTTTGGCAATTTGATGAACAGTGCGGTCATCAAATTGATTGTCTGTAACATCACGATTGAGTTCATTGATATAACCCAGCATCAAATTAGGAATATTCTCTGGCAACGCAGAAATATTAGATGTAACATCTTTGCTGGCGATTAACTGTTCAGCATAAAGTTTAGCCAGCAAGACAGTGATATTATTTTGACCGACCATCAGAGAAAGACGGTTACAAGCGTCAAAAAATTCCTGGTCAGTAAAGCGATCGCGTTTACCTCGCTGCATGAGATAAGCTTCCATAAAGGACGATAGTTTATTCGCCTCAATCCGCAAAGGTTTAATTATCGTCTTATTAACCCGCCCCAGCTTTTCCTCAATTCGGGAAGTAATCGCTAATGCATTCACCGGAAACTCTGGCGACTCTGGCTCAATTGCTTCTCGTGTAGTCGCATTCATTTCTGAGAATCGGTCTACAATTACTAAAATGCGTTTCTTTCTTAACAAACGTAACAGTAATTCTTGACAAATCGGCTCTGGCTCATCAATTAAAGCTTGCAACTGTCCTCTGATGGCTTCTAAAAGCGGTGACTTACCTTCAGTTACCCGAAATTCTTCTTCCAAAAGCACAGGTAACATCAAATGTTTGCAGAGTTGTTGGTCTTCATCTTCAGCCATTGCCCATCCAGCGATTCGACACGCTAAACTGGTTTTACCTACACCTCCTTCCCCACCAATTACTAGACAGGTACGTTGTTTCTCGAAAGTTGAGCGCAAATTCTCATTCATCAGTTGGGGAACTGTTGTACCATCCAGAACAACGGGAATAGGAATGTAACAGGCGCGACTGCTAACTGTATCCTTTTTGGGAAATTGTTCGCGGGCTGCTTTGATATATTTAGCTACCCACGCATCTAATACTCTGGGATGGTAATGAAACCAGCCAACAAATAGCACATATCGCAGAGGTACATTAACGCTGATAAATGGGAGAGAAAAATCTGTGTAGGGTTTGAGGGCGTTGTTAATTTTCAACAACCATAAAGGGGCTACCCGCAAGAGAATTAACCAAATACAAGGCAATAAGATAAGGTAAGCGGCAATTCCCAAAAGTAATTTATGCTTAAATAGCGATTCCAGAACTCTATCAAAGAGGCGAGTTTCTTTTTCTGCTTTCAGGGCATTGAGAGGGCGACGTATCAGCCTAATGTCCGTTTCTGTGAATTTATCTTTGTATTTTTGTATAGTTGCCAATACCTGCTCAAAGTCTGAGATGACTTTCTGCAACTTCGAGGTAGGTAAAGCATTGGCTTTGTCCTGAAAGCCTGCCGCGATTCCTCCTAAACCTTTGATAGCACCTAAACGCACGTAAAACTGGTTATCATTCAACAGGGCAATTAAATTCGGGACAGAAGATACTGCATCTGTACCCATTGCACCCAGAGCGTAGGCAGAATTGTAACGTACAGTGGGGTTCTTATCTTTTAAGGCAGCAGTTAATACTGGGACAGCTACTTTTGCTTCTACACCAATTTTTCTGAGTGCAGAAGGAACATAAATACGAACGAATTGCTCCTTGTCTTGTAATGCCGCCATCAACGATGGAACTGCTGCTTTGGCTGCTGTACCAATATTTCCTAAAGCTAAGGTGGCGTACAGGCGGACTTGTCCATCTTCATCCTGTAATGCCGCACTTAAGGCTGGGACTGCTGGTGCTGCTTCTGCACCCAAATCTCCTAAAACCGAAGCGGCGTGCCAGCGAAGATTAATATCCTGATTTTTCAAAGCCTCAATCAGAGACGGCACTGCTGGGGAACCGATATTAACTAATGCATCTGCTGCAAGGCTTCTGATGTGGGCATCGTTATCTATCAGCTTCTCAATCAGAGGAGAAATTTTGCTGTCAGCAGTGATTTGCGCCCAACTATTGCTTGTGCATAGTAGGAACAGTGTCAGGCATAAGACAATCACCTTGAGCGCACTAAGTAATACTTGTCTGGTATGCTTTGTCATTGAATCGGATTGAATCACCCGATGAACAACTCCAGTCAGAGAAACTATACCTAAGATTGTAATCTAACTGTCAATGCGGGTTAGCGATGTCTACGACGGGCTATGACGCTCGCAGACTCGCTATCGGCGTCGCACTGCTTTACCCCCGCTTTCAACCTTTGGCTTCAACGAAAAGTCAGCACGGGAGATTATAAAGCCTTACCAAATCAACCACTCTTGTAATGGTCACAAAATTACTGACTGGGAAAAATTTGAAAAATTTGTCGAGGTTAATGGGGATAAAACTCAAGTAGAGATGGCTATTGTTTGCATAAATCCTGGAAGATTAAAAATCTAAAATTGAATACAGTTTTGCCTTTAATAAACATTTTGATGAAATTCATAAACAGATTTTTCCTGATAATCTGAAACAAAAGTATTATTAAATACTGGTATTAAGATGTCAATATCTTTACCAAAGTCCGAAACCTATGAGAGAATTAGCAACCGAGCCACCATCTACCTGGCGTTTTATCCCAATGCTTCAGACATCAGGAGGAGTACAAATGGCGATCGATGCTTGGTTGTTCAACCAATGTGAAAAGGGACAGCACCCGGCTACCTTGCGTTTTTATACCTGGTGTCCTTATGCTCTTTCTTTGGGACATCTGCAAAAACAATGGCCTGCCCAATGGCATAATCTGATTTATCAGGGACAGCCACTCGATCTAGTTCGTCGTCCAACAGGAGGTAGAGCTGTTCTCCACCAAGGAAACTTGACCTACTCTGTGACTACCTCAGCTAGTACTGGAAAAAGCTGGGGTACTTATGAAAAAATCTGTAACTTTTTAATCCAAGGCTGGCAAACCTTGGGTATTGAGTTAAGTTATGGTTCTGCTGGACGGGGTTACATTCATAATCCCAGTTGTTTCAACACAGCAACAGCAGCTGACTTAGTTACTGCCGATGGAAGTAAATTTATTGGTAGTGCCCAACGCAAGGGGAAAAATACCATTCTTCAACACGGCTCGATGATTTTGTCTACAGACAAAGGTTTATTTCAGCAAATCTTTGAACAACCGGCTCCGTGGAATACCTCACTTTGCAATACACAGGACGAGGATAACTGGATTGCAAAGATTGTGGAGACATTGACAGAGACGGCAAGACAATACTTTGGTATAGAACTAGTTACCCAACCATTTACCGATCTCGAATGGGAAGATATCCTCAAATTGCGATCGCTGTATGAAGTGCGTTAGCGTAGCTCACCGTAAGTATCGCCTGTTGCAAAACTTGAGATTATGTAATAAATACGTATAATACCAAAGTTTTTTGTAAGTAAAATCGCTGTACACTGTAGTTTTGCAGTGTAAATAAAAAGTTGACATTTCAATTTACATCATTTGCTGTAAAGGCGATCGTTTCATTCGTTGCCACACCAGAACAGCGTAACTTCAGTATCACTCAGAAGGATCTGACTGTTCAATCTCTGTTTTTGTAGATTGCATAGACGTTTGTGATTTTGACGATCGGTCTATTGAGAGCGTGTTCGCTGTGGGTGTGCCAGATCGTTTAGTAAACTACCGTTATCTCCCTATTCCTCTATATTCAGCAATTTCGCCATCGCTAACCGTTGCAGTTTACCGGTAGCACCACGAGGTAGTTGCTCTAAAATGTGAATTTGCCTGGGAACTTTGAAGTCTGCCAGCATAGTTGCACAGTGAGCTAAAAGTTCTTTTTCGCTAGCTTCTGCTTTTAGAACAACAGCTGCGTGGATATCTTCTCCTAAAGATTTGTGGGGGACGGCAAAGGCTAAGGCTTCGGCGACGGCGGGATGGCGTAGCAAGACATCATCCACTTCTAAAGGAGAAATTTTTTCCCCACCCCGGTTAATCAATTCTTTAATCCGTCCAGTCAAGCAGAGGTAGCCATCTGCATCAACTGTACCTTGATCGCCTGTGCGGAACCAACCGTTTACAAAAGCAGTGGCGTTAGCTTCTGGATTGTTTTCGTAGCCATCTATAACGTTGGGTGCTTTTACCACTACCTCGCCCAAGCTTCCCTTAGATAACAGGTTGCCTTCAGAGTCCATAATGCCGACTTCTACGCCAAAGCCATAACCTACAGTACCTGGTTTTCTGACTTTTGGCGGTAGGGGATTGGTGGTCATTAAGTGAGATGCTTCAGTCATGCTGTAAGATTCCACCACAGGAGCATTCAGAGTTGCCTCTAACTGTTCAATGATAATCGGCGGCAAAGAAGCGCTACTAGAGCGAATGAAACGAAAACGGTTAGCTTTGACAATTTCTGTATTACGGCTAGCGCGCGCCAAAATTGTCTGGTGCATAGTTGGCGCTGCGGAGTACCAGGTGGGTTTGTAGGTATCTACCAGTTTCCAAAACTCCAAGGCATTGAAACCATTGGGACAAACTAATGTACCACCCGAAGCCAGAGTTGCCAGCAAACAGCCCACCAATCCGTGAACATGGAACAAGGGCATTAGGCATATTGTAGTATCAGCTGCTGTGAGTGAGTAAGCACTAATCAGATTGCCGGCTGAAGCAATTAAGTTGCGATGACGAATCGGCACACGCTTGGGACGACTGGTAGTGCCGCTAGTGTGGAGAATCATCGCTATATCATCAGCGTTGGGGGCTGTGGGATTCGCGGATTCTGCTGGTTCTGAACCTGTTTTGACTGATTCAAAGCTTAATGTGCCGTCAGTATTTATCTTGGCATTAATCACCATCATATCAGGTGTGACACTAGCAATGGCTGCTTCTGACCCCTCAGACAACGTAATCAGTGCTTTTGCTTGGGTATCTTGGTAGTAAAAGGCAAATTCTTCTTGTTTGTATTTGGGATTTAAGGGTGCAGCAGTGCCACATAAGGCAGCAGCCAAAAAGGTAATTGCCATTGGTGAACCGTTAGTCATGGCTATGGCAATGCGTTCTCCCCGTTTCAATCCAAAGCTGTTGAGTTGAGATACCAGTGCAATAACATTCTCGCGCAATTGCTTATAGGTTAGCGATCGCCCATCAGGTGTAACTAGGGCTGGATGATTGTCTTCTCCTACTAAAAGCTCAAATAAATTCATTGGTTTTTCTGACCTGTAAATATATGATTTAGCTTAAACAAAAAATTGTTACTTAGCTTTGAGTTATGAGAGAGTGCTAGAATGCTGTTATTAACAACAATGTTTTAAACATCCTCATAACAATTTCTCTGACAGATTTTTGTTATGGAGATCATCCTGTAAAATCATAAAAGTATACATTGAATAAATTTGTGGCTCTGCGCTCAAACAGATAGAGTTATTAGGATTAATTCTCAAAATGCTTTGGGAGTACGCCCTTGGATATAAACTAGAATAAATTCATTCAATAGTTTATATAAATAGCTGTGTACTCAATTTTCAAAATATATTAATAGCAATTATGAGTCCCATAAAAATTACTATGTTGGGCGAAAGCTTGGAGCGCCAAGGTGGAATAGTTTCTGTGGAAAAGCTCATTCTTGAAGAAACTACTTCCGATATTCAAATTAAACACATTACAACTTTACCAAATGGTTCTACTGTCTATAAAATATTAGTTTTTTTGCAGGCAATAGGTGAGTTATTTTGGAACTTATTAAACCAAAGAGCTGACCTAATTCACATCCATGTTTCAGATAGAGGTAGCGCTTTTCGTCATTCAATCACTACTCTGATTGGTTGGCTATTTCAAAAGCCAGTAATTATTCATACTCATAGTGCTGATTTTCATTTGTTTTACTCAAAACTACCCCAATGGCTTAAGCAGTGGCTAAGTTGGTCGTTTTGTAAATGTACGCGTTTCATCGTTTTATCAGATAGCTGGAAAAAATTCTACATTGAGAATCTTGGCTTGAAATCAGAACAAGTTATTGTTCTGCCTAACCCGGTAAAAATTCCCGCACAAATACCACAGCGAATAGATTCCAAACAAATATTTTTCTTATTTTTAGGGCGCATTGGTGAGCGCAAAGGCACTTTTGATTTAATTAAAGCATTTGCTTCTATGCCTGTTGCTCAACAAAGCCAAGCTAAGTTAGTTATAGCCGGGGATGGAGATGTAGAACAAGCTCGTAGTTTGCTCCCAACTCTAAATCTTACTGACTACATCACTATTCTTGATTGGGTAGATCGAGAAAAACGCGACGATCTTTTCACTAAAGCTGATGTCTTTGTGTTACCTTCCTACAACGAAGGTTTGCCTATGGCACTATTAGAAGCAATGAGTTGGGGTTTGGCAGTTATCACTACTGGAGTGGGAGGAATACCCGAAATAGTTACTCAAAATCAGAATGGTTTATTAATTGATCCGGGGGATATTCAACAATTGTCAGAGGCAATGCAATCTTTAATTGCAGACGAAAATCTGAGAATATCTTTGGGAAATAATGCACGAGTCAGAGTTAAAGACTTGGACATCAACAAATATCTTACATCTTTAAGAGGTATTTATACAGCAGTTATCAATTGATAACCATCTTGATGAAAGTAGGTTTAAGTTACTTACCCTATGTATTAAACACCAAATTCAAAAACGACGTAATTTATTCTGTATGCAAGGATAATAGATGTTATCAAGGAAGGAATTTAATTTAAAATTATGAAAATTTAAGGTAGCGATAAAGGTATTATTATTTTATTGTTCTGATTCTTCTAAACTTGGTATACTGGCTAATAAGTGAGGGAATGCAGAAATGAAAACTTTTCCGGAAGTTAAATTGCTTGATACAAGATTTCATAAAGTTCAAGTACAAGAATTAGTTGATTATTTAATAGAAGCAGCAAAAAATAAAAAAAAGACAGTTGTAGGACATGTGAATATCAGAGCAATGAATTTCGCTTATGAAAAGTCTTGGTATCGAGATTTTTTGAATAAAGCTGATTTAGTATTTTGTGACGGATTTGGTGTAATGGTAGGAGCTAGATTCAATGGTTATTCAATGCAATCTGCACATCGAATGACAGCACCAGATTACATAGAAGATTTAGCATTCAAGTGCGAGCAAGAAAACCTTTCTTTATTTTTGTTAGCTGGAAAACCTGGCGTAGTAGATAAGGCAATTACTAAGTTAGGATTGATTGCGCCTAATTTACGCGTACAAGGACATCATGGTTATTTTGATAAATCAGGAAAAGAGAATGATTTGGTAATAGAAAAAATTAATAAATTCCAACCAGATATTTTATATATTGGTTTTGGTATGCCATTACAGGAACGCTGGATTTTAGATAACTTCAATAAAATTGAAACTACTGTATTTTTACCTTTAGGTGCTTGTCTAGATTTTTATACTGACTCTATATATCGCGGCCCGCGTTGGCTGACTGATAATGGTCTGGAGTGGTTAACACGCTTAATTACTGAACCTACTCGTCTAGCAGACCGTTATATTGTAGGCATTCCATTATTTTTTTATCGCGTAGTTAAAAAGCGAATCACTCAAGGAATGATAACAAATCGCTAAATAAATTTTTCTAAATTTTGCATTTGTTATAACCATGACTGCCCAAAAGTGGCTAATTCTTTCCCCTACCTGTGCAGCCAAGACTAGAATTAGAATTGACGTGACATTCTCCTAGTAGCCAAAGTGCCAGACTCTCTGCCATTAAGCGATCGCTATCTTGCCTTAATCGATGAAATTGTCGAAACCACCCTCAAGGGCAAAATTAGCTCTGTAGAACAGGTGTATCAAATGCTGCTTAAAGGAATCTCTTCCGGTACAGGGGAAGTCTTTGAGCTAGCTTTGAGCGATCGCCTGAATTCCCTCCAAAGCCAAGTAGATAACGAAAAAGACGAACTCAAGAAAGCCAAAGCGACTCGCTCTTTGAGAGCCATTAAGACCATTCAAAGTCAATGGCAACACTGGCAAGAGCAAAACAAAGCAACAGAAGCGATCGCCTCCGCAGTTACAGAAATCACCACAACCCCTGCTGCCGAGCGTCTAGCAACATTTATCCGAGTTACTGACCCCAATCAGAAGTATCCGCTAAATTTACAACAGTTACAGCAGTTGTCCAAGGCATTGCTGCAATTTGCCCAGGCAGATGCTGATTTACAACAATTTTCCGAAGGGATTACCCGTGGTTTAGCTTCTTGGCAGCGATTGCAAGACAACTTGCTCAGTTGGATGTACGAGCAAAAAGAATCTCTGGGGTTTGGCGGTGTACCGGGAGAACGCGGCCCTTGGGCAAGTTGGGCCAAACAACTCAATAGTGAGTTACCCCAAGCACTGCTTCGCACTTTAGCTAGAGAAGAATCCGCAATTGAGTTTGCCGAACGACAGCGTGGTATTACCCTCAGAGATTGGGTGGAAATGGCATTAATTTTACAGTTCTTGCAACGGGGACTAATTAGCTGGTTTGACCAACAAGCTTACGATATTAAGGCTGGGCCAAAGTTGTCCATTTCCACTTTTTTGACCTTTGCGGTGATTTGGAGTCAATTAGCAAGTGGTTTTAGGAGCATTGGGACAATATACAGCGATGCCTGTTCTCAAATCATGCTCCAGATTTTACGAACCTTTGCCCAGCGTCCGTATTTTCCTTTTTACGGCGGGATTTTTGCCTCTTTTACTGGCACTTATTTACGAGATGCCCTAGATTATTTAGATGAACCACTGCGACGAGGCGAGGGAACCCAAGAAAAAGCGCGGATTTTGACACTTTTAGGTTATTCTCAGCGTGCTTTGGGACAATACCAGCGCTCCATTGATTTTCATCAGCAAGCGCTAGAGATAGCCAGAAATGCAGGCGATCGCACCTGTGAAATTGCCAATCTCAACCATCTCAGCCGTACCTACGTGCAACAGCAAAATTATGCTGAAGCAATTAATTACAGTCAACGAGCATTAATACTGAGTCGGCAAGCAGGCGATCGCACAGGAGAAGCAAACGCGCTGGTAAATTTGGGTTACAGCGAAGTCATGCAAGCTCAGGAATTGGAAAACTTAGAACCCGAAACCTATGAAGCCGCAATTAATTATTTGGAACAAGGTTTAAAATTATCAGAAAAATTAGGCGATCTGCAAAGTAAAGCCTTATGTGTCAGCAGCTTAGGAATTGCCTATTTAGTAATCGGAGAACACCAAACTGCAATTAAATATCTGGAAGATGGCTTTAAAACAGCGCAAGTTTCTGGTGATTTGTATCTCCAAGGGCGGAATTTAGCTTATTTAGCAGAAGCTTATTATCACCTGCAAAATTCTGAAAAAACTGTTTATACAGGTTGCTTGGGAATGTATCTTTTAGAGCAAATTGCTTCTAATGAGTGGCGTCAAGCAGCAGGGTTACTGACAATTTTACAAGGACAAATCGGGGCAGAAGCTTTCCAAAAGTTCTTACAACAACATCGCCCGAAAATTATTGCGGTTATCGGTGTAGATGGTTACGATCACATTCCGCAATTGTTAGAAGAATATAAAGGAGATATGTGAGAACCGAAAAAACCAAGCGATCGCTCCATAGCTTAACAAATCACAACAGTCTCCTCAAGTATATTTTCTAGTAGAACTCTATATTTAGCTTGCTTATTTAAATGAACTGTGGTAATTTCGTTGTAGCTTAAACTACTGTAATTCGATTGGTTTACAGGAGTTTGCTACACTACTCTAGTTAATAAATTTGTTGTCAATAGGTAGTTGAAAAGCTGGTATCAGTAAATTAGTAACGTATTTACGGTTATTAGCCAAAAGTTATTTGTAGCATTGTCCACTGGACATGATTAAACAATACGTCTTTGCAGCGATAAAAACTGCGTAGTTTACCGCCGTAGGCATCGCCCACCGAGCCATAATTCTTTATTGTTATCGCTAGTTTAATGGTGAAGCGATCTCTATCGACAAACCTTGAGGCTTTCAGCAGCAGTGAGGCAACGCTGTAGGTCTACCCAATCCATACGTAGGAGTTGAAAATTATGGTGCAAACTTCTCTCGTCCGCCCCAGCAATCCCTTTCAGCCACCGACTTTCGTTTCCATTGAATCAGAGCGCCGCCATCGCCAAGAACGCTTGGCAGCAGCTTTTCGGGTATTTGCGCGTTTGGGTTTTGCTCAAGGATTGGCAGGACATATCACTGCCCGAGATCCCGAACTTACCGATCATTTTTGGGTAAATCCCTTTGGGATACACTTCAGTCGCATTCGCGTATCAGACCTGATATTGGTGAATAGTGAAGGTCAGGTAGTCCAAGGTGAAGGCAAAGTTAGTCAAGCAGCATTTGCCATTCACTCTCAAATCCACGAAGCCCGCCCCGATGTCATCGCAGCGGCTCATGCTCATTCTTTCTATGGCAAAACTTGGTCATCTTTGGGTCGGTTGCTCGATCCGATTACCCAAGATTCCTGTGCTTTTTACCAAGATCATGCTCTATTTGATGATTTTACAGGCATTGTCTTAGAAACAAGCGAAGGAAAACGCATTGCCCAGGCACTAGGAACGAGCAAAGCGGCGATTTTACGCAACCACGGAATATTGACCGTGGGACACAGTGTGGATGAAGCCGCTTGGTGGTATATCAGGTTAGAGGATACTGCTAAGGCGCAATTGCTAGCAGAAGCTGTAGGAAAACCCATCCTGATTGACCACGACATCGCCTTAAAGATCCAACAACGCGGTGGTACTCACCAAGCAGGCTGGGGTGGATTCCAGTATTTATGGGATGAAATTACCCACGACCAACCAGATTTATTGGATTAGGTATTAGGGAATAGGGATTGGGCATTGGGAAAGACAAGGCAGGAGGCAGAAGTTCTACAATGTTTGAATTTTGAATTTTGAATTTTGAATTTTGAATTGATTTCTCCCCTGCTCCCCAACATTTTTAGGAGAATTAATTATGCCAATTGAATTTATTGGATTGATTCGGACAAAACGGACTTCGGAATTAAATAGTGCATCAGGTGGTCTGGGCGATGACATCATCGATCCAGCTTATGTTCGTGAATTTGCCAAAGCCCATGAAGAAGGAGGCTTTGACAAAGTATTGATTGGCTATAGTTCTAGTAGCCCTGATGGTTTGACTGTTGCTAGTTTTGCTGCTTCAGCAACCGAGCGATTGGGCTTTTTAATTGCTCATCGTCCGGGTTTTGTGGCACCAACTCTGGCAGCTCGCAAAGCAGCTACCCTTGACCATTTTACCAACGGTCGGATCGCAATACATATTATTACCGGTGGCAGTGATGCTGACCAGCAAAGAGATGGCGATTGGCTAGATCATGACAGCCGTTACCGTCGCACCGATGAATATTTAGAAATTGTTCGTCGTGTCTGGACAAGCGACACTCCCTTTGATTACGAAGGTGAATTCTACCGCATCAAGGATGCTTTCTCTGCGATCAAGCCGCTGCAAAAGCCCTACATCCCGCTTTACTTTGGTGGTGCATCTGGCCCAGCTGTACAGGTAGGAGCCAAACACAGTAACGTTTATGCCTTGTGGGGTGAGCCAATTGCCGCAGTTAAAGAACGAATTGCAGAGGTGCGTGCTGCCTTACCACTCGATCGCTCCATTCGCTTCAGTGTCTCTCTGCGACCGATTCTTGGTGCTACAGAACAACAGGCTTGGGAAAAAGCACATAGTATTTTAGCGCGAATTCAAGAGTTACGAGGAGGCGCAAAATTAGCTACCCCAGCTAGACCACAGGCGGTAGGATCGCAACGTCTGCTAGATTTTGCCGCCAAAAATGAGATTTATGATAAGCGTCTATGGACACCGATCGCCGCAGCTACTGGTGCGGCAGGTAACACTACTGCTCTAGTGGGTACACCAGAACAAGTAGCAGAGGCTTTGGTTGATTATTACGATGCAGGTGTGACTACTTTATTGATTCGGGGCTTCGATCCTTTAGAGGATGCGATCGCTTATGGGCATGATGTTATACCTTTAGTACGTGCAGAAGTCGCACGACGAGAACGGCAAACAGTTGGAGTAAGCAGTTAATACCCCGGTAAACAAAGATAAACTAGGCTAAAGCCCTCTTGCTTCTTGCTTTATTCCAACTACAAATTTTGACGCAGACCTACTTGGAATAATTTACTCAATACTCAAAGAAGTCCTGCTGATTCATATAATCGTTTAAGCATTGCTGAAATTTTTGTACCATAATCTAAATCTGCTGACCATCGCCCTGATAGCTGATCGATTAATGGCGCAATTCCGCGTGTGACAAAACGAAACCTGGGATCTACTACTTCCTGTACCAAAGGTTCTAAACTAGCGTAAGCTTTCAAATGTTGAACGTGCGCCCTAACTCCAATTCTCGCACTTGGGAAAGACGCAGCCTCCGAACCGCCACCGATCGCACCTAAGCCTGCAAAGTTATTTTGCTCAGGTTTAATATCACCACCAAACCGTAAAAATCCCGTTTCTACACACATTTGGCAAAAGGCAATATCATAGTTCACTCCCTCTATACCTGCTTCTTCCCGATAAAGTTTGGGGATATCAGGAAACTTTGTTATAGCATTTTCATTATTATTTCTCAAAAATAATTGTAACTGTACTTCGGAAGTATTACCGTTCGACATTACCCGCGAAAATTGACCGGGGCAAACCATCAAATTCGAGCGCAAGCTAACAGTACGCGTCGCCGCATCCCAATTAACTGCAACATTAAAATCTCGCAGCTCGATTGCTTTGACATAAACTACTTTGTGATAGGTAATGCGATTGACATTAGCCGCTTTTGAAAGGTCAATTCGGAGAAGGTCTACTAAATCAATGGGGATGTAAGCATTCCCATTAACTAAAATTCCTTGCTCGGTGTAACTTTGTCCATTAATATTAATATTAATAGGTGGATAATTTACTTCGGCTGGAGTTCCGGGAGTGGGGTCAATTACACGACTCCAAGTCACCAATCCATCAACAATTCCCAAAGCAAAATCGCGGCGACGAGTTTGCAGCAAAGCCCGATCTTCTGGATTGCTGAGAAACCCCACTTGTATTACCAAAGCTGGCAGCGTTGTCTGACGACAGAATGCTAAACTACCCAATCCACTATCTGTATCTGGCTTGACTCCCCGATTCGGTAATTGGGGTACGCGGCGCAACAATCCTACTAGTAACTGTTCAGCATTGCTCTTGCGATCGCTATTATTAGTGATGTAGAAAACGCTAGCCCCACGCACAGAAGGACTGTTAGCGGCATTAGCTGCAATTTCTAGGGCGACATCACCCCGGCGGCCGCGGGAATTGATCCAAGAGATAGTTTGGGCGGCGCTTAAGTCATCAGGAACCGCTAAAATTTCCAAACTCCGCGCTCTCAGTTCCGTAACAATCAAATCCCGCAGCAAAATCATTTCTTTTGCTTCACTTGTACCACCTGCGATCGCACCTAGATCTATTCCTCCCGCTTCTTTGCCTCCATGAGCTGCTGATATAAAAATACGCCCCATTTTCAGTATTTCCTCTGATAAAATTAAGTTTAAGCAATTGTATACATCATTCTTGGTCTAGCAACAAGAATATAATAGCGATCAGAAGTCATTTGTCCTTTGTCCTTTGTCCTTTTTTCAAAGTTAATGCCCAATGACCAATGACCAATGACCAATGACCAATGACCAATGACTAATGACTAATGACTAATATATGCAAATCCCCCGCTTGCACCCAGACACAATTGAGGAAGTTAAACTACGGGCTGATATTGTAGATGTCGTCTCGGAATACGTAGTTTTACGCAAACGAGGAAAGGATTTTGTTGGTTTGTGCCCCTTCCATGATGAGAAATCTCCCAGTTTCACCGTTAGCCAAACCAAGCAAATGTACTATTGCTTCGGCTGTCAAGCTGGAGGAAATGCCATTAAGTTTGTCATGGAGTTGGGAAAGCGTTCTTTTGCTGATGTGGTGCTGGATTTAGCACGGCGTTACCAAGTACCTATACAAACTCTCGAACCCGAACAACGCCAAGAATTACAGCGCCAACTATCTTTGCGCGAGCAGTTATATGAAGTTCTGGCTTCCTCAGCACAGTTTTATCAACACGCCTTGAGACAATCCCAAGGACAAAAAGCACTTGAATATTTGCAATCTAACCGCCAACTCAAAGAAGAAACTATACAGCAATTTGGTTTAGGTTATGCTCCCGCAGGATGGGAAACTCTTTATCGTTATTTAGTGGATGATAAACATTACCCAGTGCAAATACTGGAAAAAGCGGGATTGATTAAGCCACGCCGGGAAGGTGGTGGGTATTATGATGTATTTCGCGATCGCTTGATGATTCCCATCCGTGATGTCCAAGGACGCGTTATTGCCTTTGGTGGGAGAACTCTAACTGATGAACAGCCTAAATATTTGAATTCACCCGAAACCGAACTTTTTAGTAAAGGTAAAACCTTATTTGCCCTCGATCGAGCCAAAGATGGTATTTCTAAACTCGATCGAGCCGTGGTGGTGGAGGGATATTTTGATGCGATCGCTCTCCACGCCGCTGGTATTAATAACGCCGTTGCCTCACTCGGTACAGCTTTAAGCTTAGAACAAGTCCGGTTAATATTACGCTACACCGAATCAAAACAATTAATACTCAACTTTGATGCTGATAAAGCTGGAATCAATGCCGCAGAACGGGCGATTGGTGAAATTGCCGAACTAGCATACAAGGGCGAAGTTCAGCTAAAAATTCTCAATTTACCCGATGGCAAAGATGCTGATGAATATTTGCATAGTCACACTTCAGAAGATTATGGAGAACTGCTAAAAAATGCGCCACTTTGGCTAGACTGGCAGATTCAGCAAATTATTCAAGACCGAGACTTAAAACAGGCTACTGATTTTCAGCAAGTCTCCAAACAGCTAGTAAAGTTATTAAAAAACATTAATAATATTGATACACGCGACTATTACATTGACCAGTGTGCTGAAATACTCAGTTTTGGAGATGATATACTTAAACCCTTACGAGTAGAAAATCTTTTAACTCAGATTGCGCCAGTTGCCACTTCCCGTAAGCCAATGTCTTTACGCAAGCAGCAGTCTATAAACGTCAATCAAAGAAATGCTCTTACTGGAGGCAGTCTTTTAGAACTGGCAGAGGCTTTATTGCTGAAGATTTACCTACATTGCCCCGAACAGCGTCAAGCGATTATTGACAAACTAGAGGGGCAAAATTTAGAATTTAGCCTTTCTCATCACCGATTTTTGTGGCAACAGATTTTAGAGTTTAAGGTGGAGCATATAAATTTAATATCAAATCTGCAAGACAGATATCTAGAATTGGCAGAGGAATTGGAATTAGTTTCCCATTTGTTTCATCTAAATGAGAAAAGCAAGAAAGAAATATTGCGTACCTCGCACGTGGTTCAAGCTGCGATCGCTTGTATGGAACTGGTGATGAGTCAAAAGCGCTACCGTCACTTAGAGGAACAATGGAAACAAAGTGATGAGAAAGCTGAACCGGAGCGATATGAATACTATGGTAAGGCTTTTCCAGCCGAAAAACAGCGATATCTGGAGTTAAACGAACAGCGTAATTTTTCCATAGAAGAAGTACAAAGATTTAGTGATTAAGGCTGTCATGAATCTTAGTTATCTCAGCTAAATCATTTGCTAGTTGCTTATTCCGCAAGTGGTTCAAGCTGCGATCGCTTGTATGGATTTAGTGATGCTTGAAAAACGCTATCGTCACTTTTTGGAACTCTGGCAATAAACCGATCCAGAAGCGGAACCAGAGCGGTATCAATATTATTATCAGAAAAATGGGTTTAAAACCCCGCCGTTTACGGTCAGTGCTTTAATTAATTTTTGTTCTTACAGAATATCGAATATAATGTAAGAATGACACAAAAAGCTTTCAAATACCGATTCTATCCAACACCTGAGCAAGAGACTTTGCTTCGGCAAACGATGGGATGTACTCGTTTAGTCTATAACCGCGCTCTCGCCGCAAGGACACAAGCATGGTATGAAGACCAGAAACGAGTTGGTTACATTGAAACTTCAGCAATGCTGACTAATTGGAAAAAGCAAGATGACTTGCAATTTCTTAATGATGTTAGCAGCGTGCCATTACAGCAGGGCTTACGACATTTGCAAACAGCATTTAGCAACTTCTTTGCAGGACGGGCTAAATATCCGAACTTCAAGAAAAAACACAACGGGGGTAATGCTGAATTTACCAAGGCAGCTTTTAAGTTTAGAGGTGGGCAAATATTTCTTGCTAAAAGTCCGACACCATTGGCTATTCGTTGGAGCAGACAACTACCCCAAGGTGCGGAACCATCTACGATTACAGTAAAACTTTCACCCTCTGGACGCTGGACTGTTTCAATATTAGTAGATGTAGAAATCTGCATATTACCTAAATCTACTAGCTCTATTGGCATTGATTTAGGTATCACCAGTTTAGTTGCCTTAAGTACAGGTGAGAAGATTGCTAATCCCAAGAGGTTTAAGGCAAAAAAAGCTAAATTGCGTAAGGCACAAAAAGCGTTAATTCGTAAGCAGAAAGGTTCTAATAATCGCCATAAGGTTCGCCTTAAAGTAGCCAAGATCCATGCCGAAATAAGTGATGCACGAAATGATTTTCTTCACAAGTTGACAACTCGATTGGTACGTGAAAACCAAACGATTGCTATTGAGGACTTGGCTGTGAAGAATATGGTGAAAAATAAAAAACTCGCTTTCTCTATTAGTGATGCTAGCTGGGCTGAATTAGTCAGACAACTTGAATATAAGTGCGATTGGTATGGTCGTACTTTTGTCAAGATTGACCGATGGTTTCCTAGTTCTAAGCGTTGTGGGAACTGCGGATACATTGTTGATAAACTGCCTCTGAATATCAGAGAGTGGGATTGCCCAAAATGCAGCATACGTCACGATCGGGATATTAACGCAAGTAAGAATATTTTGGCTGCGGGACTCGCAGTTTCAGTCTGTGGAGCGAATATAAGACCTGACAGCCTTAAGGCTGAAGGGCAGTTGCAAAAAACCCGTAAGGGAAAGAAACAGAAACCTAAGTCGTGAGTCTTAGGAATCCCCGACCGTTCACGGCGGGGTGGATGTCAACAGGCTTTCTACGCTGAAAAAATCAAGCTTCAACCAAATAGACCGACAACGGTTATTTTCTATCACAGAGCTGTTGTAGCCTTGCACTCACGCTCAACCTAAATCTTGATTAGTAGGGCGCAAGGCCTTGTGCCCTACGACAGGTATGGTTCAAATACATGAAAACTGCTGTCTTGACAAAATTTCATCCTTGCGGTTTTCAATAGCCATACGACTTCTAAAATGGTTGTATCCCCAGCAAACCTGGTAAATCCAGAGAGGCGAGGTGTTGATAAGCTCGATCTATAACTCGCTTACCTCTAAGAAATCCTGTATTAGCTCCAGGACAAATATACTGGAGAGTTTCTGGTGTAAAACGTTCTAACAATAATCGAAGACTCTGAATTTGCCTTGGCCAGTGAAAGGTTTTAGCTGTCCGTAATGGTACTGCTTGACCGTGCTGGTTAGGGAGTAAATGGCGACCAGAAAATAATATACCCCCAAGTTCGCTGTAGTATAGACAAGATGAGCCGGGAGAATGCCCTGGTGTCCAAATCACTTGCATAGCTGCATCAAGAGTAAATTCTTGTCTAAAGGTAGTTACGGTTAAGCCTGGTAATAAATACGCTTCTTGCTCTTGAATCAGCACCTCGCAGCCAAAAGCTTGCTGAAATTCAGCAGTCTTGCCAATAGCACCGCGATGGGTGACAAATAACCAACGCACGCCTCCATGCGCTGCCAAAAAATCTTGATTTGTTTTTTCTAGTGCAGGGCAATCTATGAGGATATTGCCTTCATTTCTTACAATAAAATAAGAGGTTCCCCCTAATGTGTCCCGATTGGGTGGAAAGGCAAAAATGCTCTCTTGTGCGAAGTCCGATTGCAGAGAACCTCC
The DNA here is from genome assembly GCF_034530995.1 of Nostoc sp. DedQUE04. Taxonomy (NCBI): domain Bacteria; kingdom Bacillati; phylum Cyanobacteriota; class Cyanophyceae; order Nostocales; family Nostocaceae; genus Nostoc; species Nostoc sp. DedQUE04. Next base: position 63,784 of record NZ_JAVRCA010000027.1, read on the forward strand.
GCTCAGAACTTCGTCAGGGAAGACAGCCCGTGGTGGCTTAGTTGTATGACTTGGCTGTTGAGGTAAAGGGCACATAATCAAAGAACCGAAACTGAGGAGTTGTGGACAATTTGATGACAGTGCGGAAATTCTCAAGAATTGCAACTTGAGCGTTAACCAGCACTGTTAACCGTTGTGAAAAAAAATTGGGATTTGAGGTCTGCCTTGTAGTTAATGCTATGGTGCTGAAGCTACTGGTGGGGCGTTTTGTCAAAATTACTGAAGAGAACATGGCATTTTGGTTTCTGTTTATCCTCCTGCTGGGGCTTGCTACTTATCTAATGGTGCAGCGCAGCGTTGCTCGCATCACCCGCACACCAGTATGGTTGTTGTGGCTGGTTTTAATGACACCAGCATTTCTGTTGAGTGGATGGACGCTAATCTACGGAGCGAAACAACCTCCACCGCCAGGGCTGATCCTCTGGTCAGTATTTGTCTGCACAGTCTTGTACTGGGTGTTGTTTCAATGGGGGCGTCAAGTACCAAGAGATACGCAGACAGACGAAGCCCAAACCCCAGCCTCAGAATCACAACCGACTATCCAGCCTATCCCAGAACCAATAGTGCGTCCCATTGAACCAGCCGAAGAAACTCAACTGCGAAATTGTTTTCCTTGGTCTGTATACTACGTTCAAAATATTGAGTATCGTCCACAATCTGTGATTTGCCGGGGTCAGTTGCGAACTAAAGCTAGCAACGCTTACCAGCAGATTAAAACTAATATTGAAGCACAATTTGGCGATCGCTTCTTGCTGATTTTTCAAGAAGGCTTCAATGGCAAACCTTTCTTTGTCCTAGTTCCCAACACTCAAGCTGCGAAACAGACAGATACACCACGACGCAACCAGGAACGATTAACTCGACCAGGATTAGCGCTGATGCTGCTAGTAGCTACTTTGATCACTACTACCTTGGTGGGAGTGCAAAATACTGGTGTTACTCTGCCGCCTATCTGGCAAATTGGATCTTTGTTCAAACTTCTATCTAACCCAGATGTCCTATTCAAGGGATTGCCTTATGCTTTAGGACTGATGGCTATTTTGGGCACTCACGAACTTGGGCATTATTTAACAGCTAAATTTTACAAGATTCGCTCGACGTTGCCTTACTTTATTCCCGTGCCTTTCTTCTTGGGAACTTTTGGCGCATTTATTCAGATGCGTAGTCCTATTCCCAACCGCAAAGCTTTATTTGATATTAGTATCGCTGGGCCAATTGCAGGTTTTGTTGTCACCTTGCCACTACTAATATGGGGTTTGGCTCATTCTGATATAGTTTCCCTGACTGAAAAAACCCGACTTTTAAATCCTGATGCTCTCAATCCTAAGTATTCAATTTTACTGGCTATACTCTCGAAGTTAGCTTTGGGAAGTCAGTTAACAGCAACATCAGCCCTCGATTTGCATCCAGTTGCAGTAGCAGGTTTTTTAGGACTAGTTGTCACAGCGTTAAATTTAATGCCTGTGGGACAATTAGATGGAGGTCACATTGTCCATGCAATGTTTGGACAACGAACTGCGATCGTAATTGGTCAAATCGCTCGTGTGTTGTTGCTGTTACTTTCTTTAGTTCGGGAAGAATTTTTGGTGTGGGCGATTATCTTATTATTTATGCCGTTGATTGATGAACCTGCGCTGAATGATGTCACTGAATTGGATAACAAACGTGACGTTTGGGGGTTACTGGCAATGGCTTTGTTGATTGTAATTATTCTGCCATTACCGCAGGCGATCGCTAACTTTTTGCAAATTTAAAAAGTAAACATATCAGCGATCGCATTCTCAAACTTTATCGTTTTGCTAACTCTGGAGTCCGCCCTTTTAAGCCAATCATCAATTTCAGCATAAATACTTTTAATATAGGTACTCGCTGCAAGAACCATAAACCCAAGCGACGAACTACCACCACGGGGAAGAAATTATTAGAGAACATCCGATCTAACAAATCGGTGAAACCTAAAATTGTCAGATTCTCTAGCTTGCGCCAGCGTTCATAACCTTTGAGAATCTGAATATCGCCAATATCTTTACCCGCTTTGTGCGCTGCTTGAATTACTTGCGCCAAAGCTGCGGCATCCCGAATACCCAAATTTAAACCTTGTCCGCCGACGGGATGGCAATTGTGCGCCGCATCACCAATTAATGCCAGTCGCGGGAGAACGTAGCGATCGCTTTGCATGAGTTGTACTTGAAAAACAAAGCGATCGCCGAGTAATTCCAGTTTCCCCATCCGATCGCCATAGCGGCGGCTGAGTTCTGCCAAAAATTGCTCGTCATTTAAAGCACACAAAGCTTTTGCTTCTTCATGGGGGGCAGTCCAGACAATGCGGCAACGGTTCCCCGGTAAAGGTAAAATCGCAAAGGGCCCGCTAGACCAAAATCTTTCGTAAGCGGTGTTATTGTGGGGTTTTTCTGGTTTGACAAAGGCGACGATGCAAGATTGCCAATATTTCCAGCCCGAAGTTTTGATTCCAGCCGCTTGCCGAATTGGCGATCGCGATCCATCTGCTGCTACAACTAATTTGCTGCGAACTGTCTTGAGGCGATCGGCAACTTTTATCTCAATGGCGACTATATTCTGCTGGTATTGCGTATTTACCACTTCCGCCGGACACAAATAAGTCACATTGGGGCAATCTTGGACGAAATCTTGCAACGGCTGCAACAAAGCTTGGTGTTCCGCTACATAACCCAACTCTGCTGTATTTATATCATCTGTGGTAAATTCCACCACATCGGGGTGATCGGCATCCGAAAGACGGACTCGGCAATACTTGGCTATTTGAGGTAACATTTTGTCCCAAACGCCAATTCCTTGATAAATTAGCGACGAAAGTTTGTGAACTGCATAAGCTTGTCCCTTGGCTACCGCCGCAGATGCTACTTTCGCCTCAATTAGCAAGACACTCAAGCCAGAATCTTTTAAAGCAGAGGCTAGAGTTAACCCAATAATCCCACCGCCGACAATTACCAGATCGTATTCATATCCCCGCTCATTTGGCGGTGTTAATTGAGGGGAAATTTGCTCAAGCTGCGTTGTGGTCATTGTTAAGTTAGATTACAGCGTCTTAACTCTTATTTTGACGCGATCGCGCCTTCTTGAGCAAGTTAACAATTCAAAATTAAAGACAGCCCTCATCCCCTAACCCCTTCTCCCAACATGGGAGCTACGGTGTATACACAAGTCAAATTACCCCCCTTAATCCCCCCTTATCAAGGGGGGAAACAGGAAATTTAGTTCCCTCCCCAATACATACGGGGAGGGTTAGGGTGGGGTAAAACTGACACGAAGAACCAGGTGAGTAAACTATTTCAGACTTGTGTATACACCGTAGCTCAAACTTGGGAGAGGGGCTGAGGGCAAAATATGGCAAGATCCCAGCCCACAAGATTGAATAATTTATTTGCTGACTCGATAGACTGGTTTAATCTGACGATAAGTATTAAGTAAGCTCAGAAATTTCTGACCATCAAAACTTATCGGGTCAACTTTTTTACCAGAACGGTCTACTAAATGGTGCGTAGTGATGCGATCGTCTGGAACTTGACTTTGAGCAATTAACCAAGCAAGAGAATGATATTGAGCTTCCGTGTAGCCGCTATGGGTTTGTTGGCTGCTACTGTCATAACTATCTGGCGGTGTTTCCAAAGAGACGTGATAAGCAAAATTATTCACAGACGCGGGTAAAGTCGGATTAGTCTGCACAGTTTCCACTCCCTGTGGGGTCTCAAACACAGAGTTAGCTGCACCAAAAGCCCGCTTGTCTGGGGGTACTAGATAAACTACCGTTCCGTCTAACTTGATTAAAGCGTGGTAACTTGCTTGCACACTTTCATCGTTATGGGCTACTTGAAAGAAATTGATGGCGCTAGAAGCTGAATAACCAGTTTCATGGATGACGATAATTGGTTGGTTGCTGAGAGGAATGCCATTAACATCTTGGGCGTAACGTTCACCGTAGTTACTTGGATCGACTGAGACAACTTGATAATTAGGTCTGTACTGTGCAAAAGCTTGAGTGGTTATGTATCTTGCGACAGGCTGGTTAGTCTTGACTGGGGACTTGATAACATTTTGAAATTTCTTCTCTGGCTCTTTCGCTGATTGAAATTGCGCTTGGGGATATTTACTGAAAGCTGTAACCTGTGGATTGGCTGCACGGGAGGTTGTCGGATTGTTGTGTAATTTTGTTGCTCGTCCAATTAGCAGCACTACAATTAAAGTGGCGAACATCAGCCAGATTAGTAGCACCCTAGTCACCCAGTCTGTAAACTTCATTTTTCTAATACCCGTAAAACCGTAGATATTAATTTATAGCTAAACTGGCGTGTCAGTTGTAGAGGCGCACTTCTGTAAACCCCCTACCGCTTATAGTATCCAACTAATAATCGCTATAATACCTTAATTCTAGTCAAATATACCTTGATAATCCCTGCAATAGTGCTGTTAAAAGCCATTTAATTTCAATGCCGTGGGTAGTGGATTGGTGGGTGTGAAAGTCTTCATCGTGTAGCGCTCTTAATGATTTGCCTGATTTGTGGCGGTAGGCTGCTCAATTGATTGCCAGAGAGGGATAGATGCGTTGCCTTTTCCCTGGCAGCTTTGTCAATAATTTGCAACAGTTCTTCGTTCGTCACCAGCAAACCTCACCAACTCTGTAGCGATATTTACCAGCTTAGTGTATCGCAGGTTATGGGGAGTGAGGCTAGATTAATGTGTTCTATCTGCGTAGAAAGGGCTGTAATATTTAAATTTGCAGGGTGCTTAGAATACAATACTTGTCGTAGGCGATCGCTTGGCAATAACATTTACTCCTTAACGGAGTTCAAAGACTCGTTAACGGAGTTCAAAGACTCGTTAACGGAGTTCAAAGACTCATTCACGGAGCTAAAAGACTCGTTCACGAGTATAAAAGACTCGTTAACGGAGTTCAAAGACTCATTCACGGAGTTCAAAGACTCGTTAACGGAGCTAAAAGACTCATTCACGAGTATAAAAGACTCGTTAACGGAGTTCAAAGACTCATTCACAAAGTTCAAAAGGTGTGCTAGCGCGAAAGCGTAACACATCCTACAACTACGATCGCTTTATAATTGCGATCCTAAATCATTCGTGAAAAATTAGATCCCCGACTTGTTCGAGAAGTCGGGGATGTGGACATCGCGCATTTTCACAACTCATTTAGGATTGATATAATTGCGATGTCTACGATGGTCACTGAGCTTGTCGTTCGCGGAGCGTCTCGTAGAGAAGTGCGGGCTATTCGGCGTCGCAGCTATAAAACAAATCCATAACTACTTATCCCAATTCTCTTGATGGAGAGACGGTTTTGTTAATTTGAGAAGACGGTTTATTCAAGAAGAAATTCCAAATTCTTTGAATAGCTATTATTAGAAAACCAATCACGATCGTTCCTGCTAACACTGGTAAAGCTAGCGCCAGCACAGACAGTCCGATGGCGATGAGCAGCTCAATGGTTGACACAACAGGATTGGTTAATCCACCGGAAACGCCTGTAGAACTTATCCGCAATATATTCGTTAATCCCTGAGTTAATCCTGCGGTTCCACCACCAGCAACTAAAGCTAATGTCCATTGCGCCAGTGGATTCATCTCTGGAGCAACGGATGCTGTGACGATTGTCCCGGTGATAAATGCCGCAGGTGTGGCAACAACATCCAGCAGATGATCCAACCAAGGAATGTAATAAGCGATAATTTCTAGCGAACAAGCGACTGCAAAGACAATTACAGCTTGAGGTGTTTCCACCCAATCAAAGTTAGTTGGCAAATCTAAATGTCCAAAAACTGAAGCCACACTCAATGCTAGCAGTGGTACAAATACTCGAAAGCCAGCCGCCGCGCTCAAACTAATCCCCAGTAATAATTCAATAAATGTATTGAGATTGAACAAAGAATTTAAATCCATAGTAAGACTCAAGTTATACTCCTAGTGTTTTTTCCATCTTTGAGCTGAACGGAGTAACAACTCTAAGCTGTGATCCCAAGATAAGAAACTTGGCAGAAATATTTCATCTCACTATATGTAGAATCAGTTAAATCCCACCTGTGTCAATACTGCGTAGGTTTTGCCTAAAAAATAACTCCAATGTAGGTTGCGTTTCGTTCCTCGGTAAATTACCCCCCTTAATCCCCCCGATATATTGGGGGGAAATAAGAAATCCAGTTCCCTCCCCTTTATAAGGGGAGGGTTAGGGTGGGGTAAAAGCTGGGTAGCTATTTCAGACTTTTGTGTAAACCGTAGGCTTACGAGGAGGGCAGACAAAACGTAGCTTTGGCGAGGCGGGGTTCTACGAGTTTAATAAGCAATCAAGCGACACGACATGAGGACGCTTTTGCATAATTCTGCCGTCGCCAACCTTGATAAATCAGGTCAAAATGAGCCAATGGTGAGTTTCAGCAAAACAGACTTTATGAAAAGATGCCGAAAATATCACAATCTTGGAAAATAATAAAGTAAGTCGAGTATCACAAGACTCACTTGATATCCTCATTTATTCTAGGAAAATATGACTCATTCTTTCCTTGAACGCCTGCGTAGTCCAGATAGCCCAGTCCTCGTTTTCGACGGGGCGATGGGAACCAACTTACAAACCCAAAATCTCACTGCTGAAGACTTCGGCGGCCCACAGTATGAAGGTTGTAACGAATACTTAGTCCACACAAAGCCGGAAGCTGTGGCTAAGGTTCACCGCGACTTTCTCGCTGCTGGTGCAGATGTCATTGAAACGGATACCTTTGGTAGTACATCCCTGGTGCTGGCAGAATATGACTTGGCAGACCAAGCCTACTACCTCAGCAAGACAGCCGCAGAATTAGCCAAGCGTGTTGCTGCGGAATTCTCCACGCCAGAAAAACCCCGGTTTGTGGCAGGTTCCATCGGCCCGACAACGAAACTCCCTACCTTGGGACACATTGACTTTGACACCATGAAAGCTACTTTTGCCGAACAAGCAGAGGCGCTGTGGGATGGTGGTGTTGATTTATTTTTGGTGGAAACTTGCCAAGATGTGCTGCAAATTAAAGCGGCGCTGAATGGAATTGAAGAAGTGTTTGTTAAGAAGGGCGATCGCAGACCATTGATGGTGTCTGTGACAATGGAAAGCATGGGCACAATGTTGGTAGGTTCAGAAATCAGTGCTGTGCTGACAATTCTGGAACCTTACCCAATAGATATTCTCGGTCTAAACTGCGCTACTGGCCCAGACTTGATGAAACCACATATCAAGTATCTGGCAGAACATTCACCTTTCATCGTTTCCTGTATACCCAACGCGGGTTTACCTGAGAACGTCGGCGGTCAAGCGCACTACCGCCTGACACCGTTAGAATTACGGATGTCATTGATGCATTTTGTTGAAGATTTGGGTGTCCAAGTGATCGGGGGTTGCTGTGGGACGCGTCCAGAACACATTCAACAATTGGCAGAAGTAGCTAAAGACCTGAAGCCAAAAGTTAGACAACCAAGTTTAGAACCAGCAGCAGCATCAATTTACACCACTCAGCCTTACGATCAAGATAATTCATTCTTGATAGTTGGCGAACGTCTCAACGCCAGTGGTTCCAAGAAATGCCGCGATTTGCTAAACGCCGAAGATTGGGATGGACTCGTTTCAATGGCGAGGGCGCAAGTCAAAGAAGGCGCACACATCCTCGATGTCAACGTCGATTATGTGGGACGTGACGGTGTGCGAGATATGCACGAATTAGTTTCGCGCATTGTTAATAATGTGACATTGCCTTTAATGCTTGACTCCACCGAATGGGAAAAGATGGAGGCGGGTTTAAAGGTTGCTGGTGGTAAGTGTTTGCTGAACTCTACCAACTACGAAGACGGGGAACCGCGCTTTTTGAAGGTGCTGGAGTTAGCGAAAAAATACGGTGCTGGTGTAGTCATTGGTACTATCGATGAAGATGGAATGGCGCGGACAGCAGACAAAAAGTTTGCGATCGCCCAACGCGCATACCGTCAAGCTGTAGAATATGGCATACCACCAACAGAAATATTCTTTGATACCCTAGCGTTACCCATTTCCACCGGGATTGAAGAAGACCGAGAAAACGGTAAAGCCACAATTGAATCCATCCGGCGGATTCGTGAAGGATTGCCTGGATGTCATGTAATTTTGGGTGTTTCCAATATTTCTTTTGGTTTGAATCCAGCCTCGCGGATGGTGCTGAACTCAGTGTTTTTGCACGAGGCGACGACGGCGGGAATGGATGCAGCCATTGTCAGCGCTAACAAGATTTTACCGTTATCGAAGATTGACGCCCGCCATCAAGAAATCTGTCGCCAGTTGATTTATGACGAACGGAAATTTGAGGGTAATGTTTGCGTTTACGATCCCTTGGGAGAGCTTACCACAGCGTTTGCCGGGGTAACAACTAAACGCGATCGCTCCTTAGATGAAAGTCTCCCCATCCCAGAACGTCTCAAACGCCACATCATCGACGGCGAACGCATTGGCTTAGAAGAACATCTAAAAAAAGCCTTAGAAGAACATCCCCCCTTAGAAATTATCAATACCTTCTTGCTAGATGGCATGAAAGTTGTCGGGGAATTATTCGGTTCTGGACAAATGCAGCTACCCTTCGTCTTGCAATCTGCCGAAACCATGAAAGCGGCTGTTGCATTTCTAGAACCGTTCATGGAAAAATCAGAATCAGGCAACAACGCCAAGGGAACCTTTATCATTGCCACAGTTAAAGGCGATGTCCACGACATTGGTAAAAACTTGGTAGATATCATCTTGTCCAATAACGGCTACAAGGTGATTAACCTGGGAATTAAGCAGCCAGTAGAAAACATCATCAACGCTTACGAACAGCACAAAGCTGATTGTATAGCCATGAGTGGTTTGCTGGTAAAATCCACCGCCTTCATGAAAGAGAACTTGGAGGTATTCAATGAAAAGGGAATTAGTGTTCCCGTGATTTTAGGTGGTGCGGCGCTGACTCCCAAATTTGTGTATGAAGATTGCCAAAATACCTATAAAGGTAAAGTTGTTTATGGCAAAGATGCCTTTTCTGACTTGCACTTCATGGATAAATTAATGCCAGCAAAAGCTGCTGATAACTGGCAAGATTTGCAAGGATTTTTGAACGAAGTCGAAACCGCTGAAGTTTCGACAAATGGCCACAAAGAACCAAAAGCTACAACTGCTGAAGAAACATCTGCTGAACCAAAAGTAGTAGATACGAGACGTTCCGAAGCTGTGGCTGTAGATATTGAACGTCCCACCCCACCTTTTTGGGGAACGAAATTGTTGCAGCCTAGCGATATTCCCATCGAGGAAATATTCTGGCATTTAGATTTACAAGCTTTGATTGCTGGACAATGGCAATTCCGCAAACCAAAGGAACAATCTAAGGAAGAATATCAGGCTTTCTTGGCTGAGAAAGTCTACCCAGTTTTAGAAACTTGGAAACAGCGAATTATTGAGGAGAATCTGTTACACCCCCAGGTAATTTACGGGTATTTCCCTTGTCAAGCCGAGGGGAATTCTCTACATATATATGACTCAGAAAGTCAATCACAACAGATTGCAACTTTCGAGTTTCCCAGACAAAAGTCTTTAAGGCGGCTATGCATAGCAGATTTCTTTGCACCGAAGGAGTCGGGAATTATTGATGTCTTCCCAATGCAAGCGGTGACTGTCGGGGAAATTGCCACAGAGTTCGCTCAAAAGTTGTTTGCTGCCAATCAATACACCGATTATCTGTATTTCCACGGTATGGCGGTGCAGGTGGCGGAAGCTGTAGCTGAGTGGACACACGCCAGAATTCGCCGGGAGTTAGGTTTTGCTGCTGAGGAACCCGATAATATTCGGGATATATTAGCACAACGCTATCGTGGCTCGCGGTATAGTTTTGGGTATCCAGCTTGTCCAAATATCCAAGACCAATACAAGCAACTGGAGTTATTGCAGGCTGACAGGATTAACTTGTATATGGATGAAAGCGAACAACTTTATCCAGAACAGTCTACCACTGCGATTATTACCTATCACCCGTTAGCCAAATACTTTAGCGCGTAGAATCTTACTCGTTAAAGTAATACGCTTGGTGTTAGTGATATTTTGCCCTGAAAAATCCCCCTTCAAAGCCTCTCTTCTTCTAGGCTACGGTGTGTATACAAGTCCTTCTCACCCCCTCTAACTCCCCCTTGGCAAGGGGGAGAACTGGATATTTCTCTCCTTAGTAAGTAGCAGAACCGGATATTTCCCCCCTTTACAAGGGGGGATTAAGGGGGGTAAATCCAAGGTTTGGGCTTCATTACCAAGATGTGTGTGTACCGTAGCCTTCTAGGAGATGTAGTGTATACAAACGAAACAAGGTACTGTTATTTTGATGATTGTTCCGGGAATCCTGTAGTTGTATACCCACCAAATTTATTAATCTCTCAGCTTAGGTAGGCTTATTTATGCAACTCATCACTTCGTTAGATATTAGAAATTCAGAATATTTATCAAAAAATCGCCTTATCAGTTACCATCACCAGTTGCGTCTAATTTTTTCGCTGGGTAATCAGGTAAAAAACGTTCTGGAAATTGGGATTTTTAATTCTCTATTAACAGACATCCTGAAGAATAATGGATACAACGTCTCCACTGCTGATATTGACCCCAGCCTCAAACCAGAAATAATTTTGGATTTGACTACAGATTTTTCATTGCCAAAAGATAAATTTGATGCGATTGTCTTATTTCAAGTGCTGGAACACTTTCCCTATGAACAGTCAGAAGAAGCATTGAGAAAACTTGCCGAAGCAACCAAGAAATTTTTGGTGATTTCAATTCCTTATTGCACTCAATACCTCTCGTTTCATGTGAAAACCTCTTTCTCCGGCAGACCAAGGCATTTACTATTCAATGTGCCAAAATTCTGGAGTACAACACCAGTCTGTGACGAACACTGCTGGGAAATGGGTTTAAAAGGATATCCGAAAACGCGGATTTTAAACTCTGTTGCCAAAGCTGGGTTAACTGTTAAGCAAGAATTTATCGATCCCACTTATCCATACCATTATTTTTTGGTGTTGGAGAAGAATTTTAGTAATACTTAAACAGCAATCTGGGGAGTGGGGAGTCGGAAGTAGGGGAATCCGAATCAGAAAATGGCGGCAAACAATGCTCAAAAAAGGTGCGATCGCCTCAGCTATGCTTTTAAAATCCTAATTGGTATCATACCCTTCTATGTTCTCCGGGTTTATCCTGGAAAACAGATGGCTAGGTTGTATTACCTACTATCATCGTTTCAGATACTAACATCGAAAATTACCAATTATGCTAGAACAAGGCACTATCAGTATTCATACTGAGAATATTTTCCCGATCATCAAGAAGTCGCTCTATTCAGATCACCAAATATTCTTGCGGGAACTGGTATCCAACGCTGTAGACGCCATCCAAAAGCTAAAAATGGTATCCCGCGCTGGCGATTATGCTGGAGATATCGGCGAACCAGAAATTGAAATTGCCATTGACAAAGATAAGAAAACTCTATCAATTTCCGATAACGGTATCGGGATGACCGCAGATGAAGTTAAGAAATATATCAATCAAGTCGCCTTCTCTAGTGCTGAAGAATTTATTCATAAATATGAAGGCAAATCAGATCAACCGATAATCGGCCACTTCGGTCTTGGTTTCTACTCTTCTTTTATGGTGGCGCAAAAGGTAGAAATTGATACTTTATCTTACCAAGAAGGAGCGCAGGCGGTTCACTGGTCTTGTGATGGTTCGCCAGCTTTCACTCTCGAAGAATCTTCTCGGACAACTCGCGGTACTACTATTATTCTCAGCCTGCAAGGGGAAGAAGAGGAATTTCTCGAATCTGCACGAATCAAGAATCTTGTCAAGACCTACTGCGACTTTTTGCCAGTCCCGATTAAACTAGATGGCGAAGTAATAAATAAGCAAAAAGCACCGTGGCGAGAGTCTCCGAATAATCTCACTCAAGAAGATTATTTAGAGTTTTACCGCTACCTGTATCCTTTTCAGGAAGAACCTTTGTTATGGGTACATCTAAATACAGACTATCCCTTTATCATCAACGGGATTCTGTATTTCCCGAAAATGAGACCGGATGTAGATGTTACCAAAGGGCAGATCAAGCTATTTTGCAATCAAGTTTTTGTTAGCGACAACTGCGAAGAAATTATCCCGCAATTTTTGATGCCGATGCGGGGTGTGATTGATAGTACCGATATTCCCCTAAACGTATCGCGCAGTGCTTTGCAAGGCGATCGCACCGTGCGGAGAATTGGTGACTACATTGCCAAAAAAGTAGGCGATCGCCTCAAAGAACTTTTCCGCGATAACCGCGAACAATACATTAGCGCGTGGAAAGACCTCGGCACTTTTGTAAAATTCGGCGTTCTCAACGACGAGAAATTCAAAAAACAAATCGAAGATATTATCGTCTTCCGCACCACCGCCAAGCTGACAGAAAAGCCTGCTGCTGAAACGCCAGTGGTTGAAGTCCAATCTTCAGACGGGGATGCTTGGCAAGATGTCACTCCTTCACCCAGTGCAGAGAACTCAACTCCCAGCGCTCCCTATACTACGCTGAAAGAGTATCTAGAACGCAACAAAGAACGCAACGAAAATCGGGTTTTCTACAGCACCGATGAAGCAACCCAATCTACATACATAGAACTGCACAAAAATCAAGGCTTGGAAGTCCTGTTTATGGACTCCTTCATCGACACCCACTTTATCAACTTTCTAGAGCGGGAATATCAGGATGTGAAGTTTACGCGGGTAGACTCAGACTTAGATAATACTCTGCTGGAACAAGATAAAGATAAGGAAATTGTCGATCCCAAGACGAACAAAACTCGGAGTGAGACGATCAAAGAGTTATTTGAGAAATCCCTCAACAAACCCAAACTCAACATCCGTACCGAAGCTTTGAAATCAGACGATCCTCAAGGTACACCACCTGCGATCGTGCTTTTACCAGAAATTCTCCGCCGCCTGCGAGAAATGAACGCCATGATGCAGCAGCAGTCAGCAGAGTTTCCCGAAGACCACATTTTGCTGGTGAATACTGCTCACCCGCTAATTCAAAATCTGGCAAATATTAACCAAGGTAGTATCATTCAAGGTAACGGTGAATCGTCTACAGATCAGTTAGTCAACTTGATTTGTCAACACGTTTACGATTTAGCGCTGATGTCTCAGAAAGGATTTGACGCTGAGGGAATGAAATCCTTCGTCGAGCGATCGAATGAGGTACTCACCAAGCTGACGGAACAAGCGAGTAAGTAGTGGTGAGTGGGCATTGGGCATTGGGCATTGGGCATTGGTTCAATAACTAATAGTTATTCTTCCCCTGCTCCCCTGCCTCCCCTGCTCCCCCTGCTCCCCCTCCTCCCCCTCCTCATCTCCCCACTTCTGCTGCCTAAGACCTAAAATGGAAAGGCTGTATTAAAATAACAATCTGGAGATAGTAGCTATGTCCCGTCGCTGTGAACTAACTGGTAAGAAGGCAAATAACGCTTTTTCTGTTTCCCACTCTCACCGCCGTACTAAACGCCTTCAGCACGCTAATCTGCAAGACAAGCGGGTTTGGTGGGAAGGCGGAAATCGCTGGGTAAGATTAAAGTTGTCTACCAAAGCAATTAAAACCCTACAAATTAATGGGTTAGAAGCAATGGCAAAAGAAGCTGGCATTAACCTAAATCATTACTAAGTAATCTGGATTTCATAACCTGAAACTTTTGTAAGTTGGAATATAGGTGATTTGTAGGGGCGCACAGCTAGCTGTGTGCCCCTAGTGTTTATTACACCTTGAGTAGCAGGCTCTCTATATTTTGAATTCTGTTGGCAGTAAGAGAGAAATATAGGAATCCATTTTGATTTGGAGAACTAACTTGGTTTTGCAGGCAAGAGGCAAGACCAAAAAGACTCTTTGAATTATACTGAGTTTTTTCACGCAATCAAATATGAGTTCTTTATGTAATTTTTACACTACGGATAAATCCCGGTGTCTCTGAATAAAAATACTTACCAGTTTTCTATTTTTCATAATTGAAGTTAGACCGCTCTATACCCAAAATTAATTATGAATTGATTTTGTAATTGCTCAACACTCTTAACAAGAGACCGAGATAGAGATTAACTGAATAAATAGAAAAACTGCCCGACCTCAAACAACTATCAAAGGAGGCAAAAGAAGCCTTGATAGTAAAGCTATGAAAGAAAATCCAGAAACTAAAAACCGCAGAGCAAACTACAAGTAATCAAGACTCTCCACTAACTAAGACTAGTTGAGCAATTACAAATAAACAAGGGAATACTTAAAGTAGGTAGTCTATTTTATTTATAATTTATGACAGCGAACAGTTATGAAACGTCGAATCACTTAGGCCTGCAAGAGTGTCACAAACAGCTACAGCTAACGGTTCAATATCAAAAAATATTGGCGAGGATTCTGGCTAAGATTCGTGCATCTGTAAATATAGAATCTCTCTGTTCGACTTCTTGTCAAGATATTTGTCGGCAATTGAAGATTGAGCGAGTTGCAATCTACCGCTTCAATGAAGATTGGAGCGGTAGTTTTATCGATCGCTTGGGCTTTGCAGAACATCCTTGGGATGCATTGACCGCCTTTGGACAGGATTTAGTTTGGGAAGATTCACATTTGCAAGAAACTCAGGGAGGGCGATATCGCAAAAATGAGCCGTTTGCTGTAGCTGATATTTACGATGCAGGGCACGCTCGTTGTCATATTGAAGTATTAGAACAGTTTCAGATTCGGGCGTATGCGATCGCACCGATTTTTATTGGTGCAAAATTGTGGGGAATGCTTGCAGCTTATCAACACTCCGCTCCTCGGCAATGGTATCCTCACGAAGTCGAATTCTTCGCCCAAGCTGCCAGCCATCTTGGTGTAGCAATGCAGCAGACAGAAACCCTAGAACAAACCAAACAACGCACAGCAGAACTGCAAGATGCGATCGCACGCCAACGTGCGTTGACGGAAGTGGTAGGAAATATTCGCTCCTCTGTAAATACTGAAATTATTCTAGATACTGCCTGTCAAGAACTCTGCAAACTCCTGAAGTTAGAGCGGGCAGCAATTTATCGCTTTAATGAAGATTGGAGCGGCGAATTTGTCAGCCAATTCGGCATGGTAGAGGCGCAGTGGGATAGAATCAATCCCTTTGGCAGAAATCTCGTTTGGCAAGATACCCACCTCCAAGAAACGAAAGGTGGACGCTACCGCAATAACGAAAGTTTTGTTGTCAACGACATCTACCAAGCCGGACACTCGCGTTGTCACATTGATATTCTGGAGCAATTTAAGATTCGGGCATATACCTTAGCGCCCATCTTCATCGGCCCAAAACTGTGGGGATTGATAGCAGCATATCAACACTCTGGGTCGCGTCAATGGGCAAATTACGAAGTGGAGTTCCTCGGACAGGTAGGGGCACAATTGGGAGTCGCGATTCAGCAAGCCGAGAATTTGGCTCAGTCAAAACAACAGGCTTCTGCCCTACAAGATGCGATCGCAAGGCAACGAGCATTAACTGAAGTGGTTGGGAAAATTCGCTCCTCTTTAAATATTGATTTAATTCTAAAAACTACTTGCCAAGAAGTATGTAAACTGCTGCGAGTTGAGCGGGTTGGCGTTTATCGCTTTAATCCAGACTGGAGTGGCGAATTCGTCAGTAATTTTGGTATGGTTGAGGCACAGTGGGACAGTATTAATCCCTTTGGCAAAAATCTCGTTTGGGAAGATACCCACCTTCAAGAAACCAAAGGCGGACGCTACCGCAACAACGAAAATTTTGCTGTAGAGGATATTTATCAAGCTGGACACTCGCGCTGTCACCTAGAGATTTTGGAGCAGTTCAAGATTCGCGCTTATGCGTTAACCCCAATTTTTGTAGGACGGAATTTGTGGGGATTGCTGGCTGCCTATCAACATTCCGCACCGCGCCAGTGGGATAGTGTGGAAGTGGAATTTTTGGGACAGGTTGCTAGCCAACTGGGAGTGGCACTGCAAAGTTCTCAAATGGTGACTCAAATTCAAACTCGCGCTGATGAACTGCAACAATCGGCTGAACAGCGCCGGATTTTATTTGATTTGGTCGTCAAAATTCGGGAATCTTTGGATTTGGAGACGATCCTTAAGACTACAGTACAGGAAGTGCGGCGATCGCTAAATACAGATCGAGTTGGCATTTTCCGCTTCGATCCGAATGTTGGTTTCTGTAGCGGTGAATTTATTGCTGAGGATGTCTTACCCAAGTTCGATTCTGCCCTCGCCGTGAAGGTGCAAGACTATTGCTTCGGCGATCAATATGCACCGCAATATCGCCAAGGGCAAGTGCAAGTAATATCTGATGTCAACAGCGTTGGCTCGAAAGTACCTCATCTGGATGTGATTGAGCGATTCCAAGTCAAAGCACAGATTATTGTGCCATTGATGGAAGGGGATGAACTGTGGGGGTTATTGTGCATTCACCAATGCACCCATACACGTCATTGGGAAGAAGCGGAATTGGAATTTGTCACCCAAGTGGCGGCTCAACTCAGTGTAGCGCTGCGTCAAGCCAACTTATTTCAACAATCCAGTTTGCTGGGTCAAACTCGTGAAGAAGCGAATCAACTCGCCCAAGCACTGAATGAACTGCGTACTGCCCAAATGCAAATTATCCACGCTGAAAAAATGGCCAGTTTGGGGCAATTGGTGGCGGGAGTTGCCCATGAAATTAATAACCCGATTAATTTTATCCACGGCAACTTAGAACACGCTCATCAATACACGCAAGAATTGCTTCGCTATGTGCAACTTTATTGGCATCATTATCCTGATGCCGCACCAGAAATCCAAGAGTTCTTCAAAAAAGCCGAAATAGCGTATTTGGTCGAAGATTTACCTCAATTATTCCAGTCCATGCAGGTCGGCACTGAACGCATTCGGGAAATTGTCACATCTTTGCGGAACTTCTCGCGCCTAGACGAAGCTGACTTCAAACCAGCAAATATTCACGAAGGCATCGACAGTACATTAATGATTTTACAAAACCGTTTGAAGCCTTCAGCTGATAGCCTCACCATTCATGTGAGCAAAGATTATGGTACTTTACCTCTAATAGAATGCTATCCCGGTCAGTTGAATCAGGTATTTATGAATTTGCTGTCCAATGCCATTGATGCTCTAGAAGAACGAACCACAAAGGAATCTTCTGAAGCACTGGCAAAAAACCCCTGCAAAATCCGAATTTCTACCTCCCTGCTCAATAAAGATTGGATTGTCATTCGCATCGCCGACAACGGACTCGGCATAGATGAAAAAGTCCTTTCTCGACTGTTCGATCCATTTTTTACTACTAAGGTTGTCGGTAAAGGTACAGGTTTGGGACTGTCTATCAGCTATCAGATAGTTACAGAAAAACACAACGGTAAAATATACTGCCAATCTGAGCTTGGCAAAGGTACAGACTTTGTGATTGAGTTGCCGATTCGTCAGGTAACAACTAAAAAATAACTAGCTAATAGCAATTCTTTATGAAGGCGCATAGAAAGAACCCCACCGCCTGCGGCACCTCCCCTTACCAAGGGGAGGTTGGGAGGGGTCAAAATAATGTGTAGCCTCATATAAAATTGGTATCAGGTCAAGGAGTTAGACCAGGAATAGACAAAGAAGCAAAGTGATGATTTTTCCAACTCACCTGAAAAATTATCACTCAGCACTCACTATTGTTTTGGTAACAGCAGTATTACATAATTGTTTTACCTTTTCTGTTACCCAATCAACACGATCCTTTCCCCAAAACCTCTCACCTTCGACTACCCAAGTTGGGACTCCGGGACAGCCAAACTGTTCGTATTCTGCCAAAGCCGCAACTGCTGCAAGTTTTGCTGCTTCCCCGTAGATTAACTCAAGAATGCGATCGCCATTCAACCCAACATCATCTGCGACTTTCTTAATCACAGACTCATCGTTGACATCAAGTTGGTCAATGTACGTCGCTCGAAAGAAGGCGGCATCCAGCAGATGCTCCTTCCCAGTTCCACAAGCAGCGTAATATGCTCTCGCGGGAAGTTCTTCGCGACCAAATTTCATTTTCTCCCAGCGCTTGACCCACCTACCAAATTCTTCAAATTCTTTTAGCCGAATTTCAATGCCGTACTTTTTCGCCCACCGCAGACAATCTTCTTTGTGATACGACGATAACAGGGCGTTTTCACTTCGCCCTTGTAAATCAACTATCTTTATACCTCGCTCCTTTGGTATGTAAATTGGTCGTCGTTCAATATCAACAGGTAAACCCTGCAATGCTTTTTCAGCAAGAGCGATACCAATATATGAATTTGACGAGTGGTAAATCGAGTATGAGTATACTTTGATTCGCTGCGACATCTTGGCTACCGTAGCTACCTAACTGATAATATTACGAACTAGCGATCGCAGCAGTAGGCAATATTCAATCATCAGAGTCCCCAATCCCCAATCCGTATCTGATTGCTACAGTCGCGGTGAAAAATACTAAGCTGGTAGATAGCACGTTAAAACTTTAGCGGAAATTCGCGATCGCATTCATCGGCGGTTTAGAATTCCCCATTGGCGAACTACCTGTAATTACATTATGTTTGATGCATTATCTGACCGTTTAGAATCCGCCTGGAAAAAACTGCGGGGACAGGACAAAATTTCTCAATCCAACATTCAAGATGCATTGCGCGAAGTGCGCCGCGCCCTGTTGGAAGCAGATGTCAATCTCCAGGTAGTAAAAGATTTTATTAGCGAAGTCGAAGCCAAGGCACAGGGAGCCGAGGTAATTAGTGGCGTGCGACCTGACCAACAGTTCATCAAAATTGTTCATGATGAACTGGTGCAGGTGATGGGAGAAGAAAATGTTCCCATCGCAGAAGCCCAGGCACAGCCTACTATTATTCTGATGGCTGGGTTGCAAGGTACTGGTAAAACCACAGCTACCGCTAAGTTAGCCTTACATCTGAGAAAATTAGAGCGTAGCTGCTTGTTGGTGGCGACAGACGTATATCGCCCAGCAGCGATCGACCAGTTGGTGACGTTGGGTAAGCAAATTGACGTACCAGTATTTGAACTAGGAAGCGACGCCGATCCCGTAGAAATCGCAAGGCAAGGTGTAGAACGCGCCAGAGCAGAAGGTGTCAACACAGTAATTATTGATACTGCTGGACGCCTGCAAATTGACGAAGATATGATGGCGGAATTAGCCCGCATCAAAGCAACAGTCCAACCCCATGAAACTCTGTTGGTGGTGGACGCAATGACTGGTCAAGAGGCCGCCAATCTTACCCGCACCTTCCACGAACAGATTGGAATTACTGGGGCAATTCTCACCAAGTTAGATGGTGATAGCCGTGGTGGTGCTGCGCTTTCGGTGCGAAAGATTTCGGGAGCGCCGATTAAATTTGTGGGCGTGGGTGAGAAAGTCGAGGCACTGCAACCGTTTTATCCCGATCGCATGGCATCCCGAATTTTGGGAATGGGCGATGTGCTAACTTTGGTAGAAAAAGCCCAGGAAGAGTTTGACTTAGCTGATGCTGAGAAAATGCAGGAGAAAATTTTGTCAGCAAAGTTTGACTTTACTGACTTTCTCAAGCAGCTGCGGATGCTAAAGAACATGGGTTCTCTGGGAGGCTTGATCAAGATGATCCCAGGGATGAACAAGCTTTCAGACGATCAACTCAAACAGGGAGAAACCCAGTTAAAGCGCTGTGAGGCGATGATTAACTCCATGACTCGCCAAGAACGCCACGACCCCGATTTATTAGCCAGTTCTCCCAGTCGGCGGCGGCGGATTGCTGCTGGCTCAGGCTATAGAGAGTCAGATGTCAGCAAACTGGTGGGTGATTTCCAAAAAATGCGATCGCTCATGCAGCAAATGGGTCAAGGTGGCTTCCCTGGAATGCCGGGAATGTTCGGCGGTGGCGGCGGTATGGGCAACGCCTTCGCCGGTGCTGGTAATCGTCCCGCAGCCCCAGGATGGCGAGGTTATGATGGTGCCTCAGCCACAAAAAAGAAAAAACCCAAAGATAAAAAGAAAAAAGGCTTTGGCAATCTTTAGTCATTAGGCATGGGGCATTGGGCATTGGTAATTTGCTAATGACCGAATGGCACTAACGAAAAGGCGAAAGGCTTGTGTCACCTCGTTCCCAGTCTGAAGACTGGGAATGTATTCCAAGAGGCTCTGCCTCTGGTCAAGCCACTGGAGGCTCCGCCTCCAGGCTCTTAACCCGTTAGGGTAAAGCTTATAGCTTTACAATTGTGCCATTCGCTAATGACCAATGACAAAGGACAAATCACTAATGACAAATAGCAGCAAATGCTAGGCAGTGCTAAAATTAGCATTTCGACCTCAGAATTTATTAGCAGAGGAAACTAACCCTTAATTTATCGGCAGCAGCCAGATTTAGGTTACTTCCTCACCAATTAGTTGCTAATTAATATCTAACTACAGGAGAATGATTCTTCAACCATGATCAAACTGCGCTTGAAACGATTCGGTAAAAAGCGGGAAGCAAGTTACCGCATTGTCGCCATTAACAACCTCGCTCGCCGCGATGGCCGTCCCTTAGAAGAATTGGGTTATTATAACCCCAGAACTGATGAAGTGCGACTAGACGTTCCCGGTATCGTCAAGCGACTACAACAAGGCGCTCAACCCACTGATACCGTTCGTCGCATTCTAGTAAAAGCTAATGTTTTTGAGCAGGTCAGTGCAACAGCCGCATCATAATTTCGGAACAAAACTCCCAACAGCTAGCCCCAACTATGTTGAGCTGGTTCGGTTTTTGGTACAGCCGTTTTTGGAATCTCCAGAAACATTAAGCGTCGATTGTGAAATTTCTCAGGCCCTCAACCGGGTTTGGGTTCGCATCGCCTTTGAAAGCACAGATAAAGGAAAAGTGTTTGGTCGAGGGGGACGCAATATTCAGGCAATTCGTACAGTAATTGCCGCAGCCGCAGCCGCAGCTGGGCAATCAACATACCTGGATATCTACGGCAGCACCACTCCGGGCCGGGAGGGTATGTCTTTTGATGAAGACACTGAAGATCGATCGCCACCGCCGATTAAGAGAGAACCGCGAAATGATGGGCCTAAACCCATTGTTAAACCGCGCCTCCGTTAGGTTGAAACTAGAGAGTAAATCTGAGCGGTTGTTGTTACCTCCGCTCAGAATTTTTATAAAGATGGAAAGTAACAAAAAGATTTTTAAATCTTTTTTTGAACTCTTCACCAGTAGGGGCTATGCCCTCACCCCCAGCCCCTCTACCATGTTGGGAGGGAGTAAATTCTCCAGTTCCCTTTCTCCCATATTGGGAGAAGGGGTTAGGGGATGAGGGCAAGCTGTACGCCCCTATGGATGATTAATTTGTTGCAAATATTTTTCAAAATGTAGGTAATAAAAGTATAAATTCGCCGTTAGCGAGAAAAATTAACCTTTGTCAAATACAGATCCTCACCAATTAAGAAATACTATGGCAGGTGCCTTAACAATTCAGCTGCCGAATATTACCAGTGCGATCGCTCTAGCTGGAGATGGAGAAGAAAATCTCAAAATCTTATCTCAGCAAACAGGAGCCACTTTAGTGCTACGCGGACAGGAATTAGTAATTTCTGGTACTGAAAAGCAAATTGATTTGGCTTCTCGATTAGTGCGATCGCTTGAAGACCTCTGGATTAAAGGCAATACTATTTCCAGTGCGGATATTTTAACAGCCCGTCAAGCCATAGATAGCGATCGGCAAGGGGAACTACAAGATTTACAGCGAAATGTCCTCGCCAAAAGTCGCCGGGGTGAAGAAGTCCGTGCCAAAACCTTCCGCCAGCGTCAATATATCGACGCACTCCGCAAACGCGATCTTACCTTTGGAATTGGCCCTGCTGGTACTGGCAAGACTTATCTCGCTGTTGTTGTCGCCGTCCAAGCACTCCTTGCCAACCAATTTGAAAAGCTAATTTTAACTCGCCCTGCTGTCGAAGCTGGTGAAAAGCTCGGTTTTTTGCCTGGAGACTTACAGCAGAAAGTTAATCCCTATCTTCGTCCACTTTACGATGCTATTTATGAATTTATCGATCCAGAAAAAGTACCCAGTTTAATGGAACGCGGTGTAATTGAAGTCGCACCACTGGCTTATATGCGGGGACGCACCCTTAATAACGCTTTTGTAATTGTAGATGAAGCGCAAAATACTACACCTGCTCAAATGAAAATGGTTTTAACTCGTTTGGGTTTCCGTTCGCGGATGGTGATTACAGGCGATATGACACAAACTGATTTACCACTTCACCAACAATCGGGTTTAGGAGTAGCTTTACAAATTTTAAAACACGTTGAAGGTATTGCTTTTTGCGAATTTTCTCAAAAAGATGTCGTGCGCCATCCGCTAGTTCAGCGCATTGTTGCGGCTTATGAACAATACGAAAAATAGAGATTGAGAATGGGGCATGGGGCATTGGGCATTAGTTATACCAATTTGAAAAAAGAATGCGACAAATAAACCATTTGTAGAGACGCGATTCATGAGCCAGCGCGTTGCGGGGGTTCCCACGGCAGTCGCTCATGGGGGGAACCCCCAAGACCGCGCTGCCTCCCCGTTGTAGCGACTGGCGTCGCGTCTTTACCCAAGGATATGTTGCAATCATTAATTGAATTGGTACTATGAATCATCGTTTAACCAACGACAAATGACAAAGGACAAATGACAAATGACCACAACATTAAAAGACTTTTTAGAAGCTTGTGAGACTCTTGGAACTTTGCGTTTAATTGTTACTAGCAGCGCGGCTGTATTAGAAGCACGGGGCAAGATTGAAAAGCTATTTTATGCAGAATTACCAAAGGGTAAGTATGCAAATATGCACACCGAAGGCTTTGAATTTCATTTGAATATGGACAGAATTATTCAGGTTAAATTTGAAACAGGTGAAGCGAAAAGAGGTAACTTTACAACCTATGCCATTCGGTTTTTAGATGATAAACAGGAGTCTGCTTTAAGCTTATTTTTACAATGGGGTAAACCAGGAGAATATGAACTAGGACAAGTGGAAGCTTGGGAAACTTTAAAAGAGAAGTATGGGGAAGTTTGGCAACCTTTACCAGCAGAAATTTAATACAGCTAAACTGATAGGGGTGGAGGAAATCGGATATCTGCACTGAACTGCTCGATATTAACGCTGCGATGAATCGGTAAAATATATTCTAAATTTTCGTGGGGACGGGGAATAATGTGATTAGAAAGTACCTCGCCACCGTCAACTCGCAGCACCGCCTTTAATCCTGCTGTCACTGCTACATTCACCTCGCCTATAGCTCCTCGAATTAAGACAGTAATTCGTCCCAAATCAGTGTTTTCATAACCAACAAGGGTTACACGGGCAGCTTTACACATGGCATCTCCCACTTCCACTGCTGTGGGAACGCCATAAACTTCAATCATACCTAATGCCAATGTCATGCTATCACTATAAATTTGGGATAGGGCTAATTATCTCACTACAAAGTTTTAATTTATTACAGAAAATTACTTAATTTTTAATCGGTAAACAATAACCATTAAATACAAAACTGCTAATGCTTGTAATCAAGGTAATTTGGAGTTTTTGCTTGCTGTTTTTATTCCTTATGTGGGATGGTGAAGCTTTTGCAGGAGAGTTATCTCAAAGGTTAGCAAATTTTCCTCAATGGGAAAAACTAACTTCAGTGCAACCTGCTTCGGGTGATTTAGTTTACCCTGAATGGATGGCTGGAACTTGGAAAGTTACAAGTACCTTAGTAGATTTAGCTGCACCTTTAGCACCAGAAATTGTAACACCAGGGTTTGAAGGTAATCATCGGCAATTAAATCAGCCTGTGAGTTTTGTAGTAAGATTTGTGAAACAGCAACCACCTATTTCTGGATTAAAAATACTTACTCAGATAGGTGACAAATCCCCAATTTTAGTAGCGGATAGAGCGTTTAATAGCTTGAATTTGGTAAGAGCTTATTTAGGGGATAAAGCAGTGTTATCAGTCAAAGTAGATCCAGATTCACCTAATCGTCAAATTACGTTCTTGCGTAGCAGTCGCCAACTAGTTTCTATTGTGACTGCACGTGCTACAGAAACTACCCCTGATGGCAAGTTCATCACCACAGAAGTGTTTCAACAACTATTTAAAGGCGGTTCGCGCCCCTATTTAAACTCTGTAGAATCTACTACGGCTTATCATCAAGTTTCAACATCTAATCCGGTGATTGAAGCAGATCAAGTTACTGCTGTCTATCTTTCATCCCAAGATCCAGATTACTTTAAAGCTGGTTTTCGACCAGTTGCTCTCTACCGCTATCGCCTCGAATTTTTCCCTCAAGAGCTACCAACTACTCCCAAAGAGTGATTTGTCATCTAGCTCTTGACTACTTCTGTAACACATTTGTAGTATATAAATTCCAAGTTTACGATCGCGCTCTTGGACGGTGTGCATCATGGCCAAATTTCAAGATATTGTCAATTACTTTCGCTCTGATTGGAAGCTGAGTCTCTTTAGTATTGGAGCATCCAGCGTTTACGAAGTTATTGATTTGGTTGTCCCTTATGCGATCGGACAGATTTTAAACATTTTATCTGCTCAACCCTTGGACAAACCACTTCAAAGTGCGATCGCAACTTTTTCGGACATCACCAATTACCCAGTTAATAAAACTCTATCTTTGGGTGTATTACTGGGTTTAATTTTCGTTGTCACCGTAGTGAGAGCGCCAACACAACCCTGGTTAACCAATTGGTTTCATTGGGATATAGCTTTCAGGTCGCGTCGAGAGAAAAACGAAACAGCGATCGCTAAAGTTCTGACTCTGCCACTAGAATTTTATGATGAAAACAACCCTGGACGCATTGCCGGAAGAGTAGCTAGAGGTGTTTCTAACCACACTTGGGCATATCCCGAAATCGCCGGACAGTTGATTCCTAAACTGGCTCGTGTACTGGGGATTTTTGTGTTCATCTTGTTCATTGAATGGCGGATTGCAATTGTATATCTAATTTCCTTTGTAATTATTCTCAGCTTCAGCTTGAAGCATTTACAGCAGTTGATTGAGTCCGAAAGTCGTGTAGATAAGTATGGAGAGAACACCGAAAGCCGCACTTCTGAATTAATCACCAATATCAAAACGGTGAAAGCATTTGCTACAGAAGCTAATGAACTAAAACGCCAAAAGCAACGTTTGGATCGCGAACTAATGGTGCTTAATTATCGCATTCACAAAGGTTATACGATATTGGGTACTTGGCAAAGAACTGTAATTCAGTTTTGTGTGTTTGCAATACTGGGTTTGACTTTAGCAGCAACAGTAAATGGAAAAATTTCTCTCGGTCACTTTGTCATGACCTTAACTCTTTCTAGCATGGCTTATGCCGAATTAGAACCTATTAGTAGCTTGGCAGAAGTTTTTGCCCGTCGTTATTCTTCCATGCTACGGTTTCACGAATTTCTGCAAGAGCCAATTGCATCTGATTCAGCAACTCTTTTAGAAGAGAGTAAGCAACTAGAATCACCTTATAAATTTACTGGAAAAATTGAGTTGTCACACCTCACTTTTGGATATGAAGCCAACCGCCAAGTTTTGCAAGATATCAACTTGTTGATTGAGCCATACCAAACAGTGGCATTAGTGGGGCGTTCCGGTTCTGGTAAGTCTACTTTAGTGAAATTGTTGTTGCGATATTTTGAACCTCAAGCAGGTCAAATTCTGATTGATGGTCAAGATATTCGCACTTTGGATGTCGGTAAGTATAGACGGAGATTAGCGATCGTTCACCAAGAAGTAGACGTTTTCAACGGTACTATCTTGGATAACCTGACTTATGGCAGAACGAATGCCACTTTCGAGCAGGTTCAAGAAGCCTGTAGAATTGCCAGAGTCGATGAAGTAGTGCAGCACTTACCCAAAGGTTATTACACTGTCGTGGGAGAACGAGGTGTCAGGTTATCTGGAGGACAAAGACAACGCTTGGGAATTGCTAGAGCATTGTTAGTGGAACCAGACGTGCTGATTTTTGACGAAGCCACCTCTAGTTTAGATTATGAGTCTGAGCGTTCAATTCAGCTAGCGATGCGATCGATTCAGGGCACTTGCACTACCATTGTTATTGCCCACCGTTTAAGCACAGTCCGGGAAGCTGATAAAATTGTCGTTCTAGAGCAAGGAAAGATTGTAGAAGTGGGTAGCCACGATGAACTCTTGCGTTACGAGGGTATTTACCGCCGCTTGCACTCCCTGCAAGAAACAGGAGAACTCCTGAGTTAGGGGACATACACATTTTGGATTTTGGATTAACCCCATAAATGAATCCACCTGATTAAATCGACTTTATTCACAATAAGGTCGATTTCTTTATAGATATCTTCAAAAATTAAATATGTGTTATCTAAAACCCTTTCGCGTCTGTTCGGTGGTATAACTAATATTATCAAATGGGGAATTTGCTCCTATTCCCCAAGAAAAGCGTTAGCCATTGAAATTAGTTTTACGCGCTTGGATGAAGCGCGATAAGTAAAGTAAACGATCCATTGATCGCTACTGGATACTAATCACTAATCGAAGTCTTCCAATCAGAAAAAACTAAGATTTACTCTTATCTGCTTCTTTCTGTGCCGCCTCACTGTATTTTTTATAAAGTTGAGTACGAATTTTAGCTTCTTGATAACGGCTGTGGGTTTGTGGTACCGTACTCATTAAATCTGAAGCCCGTTGCCACTTAGCAGCAATCTCTAACCACTGAGTTGAGGTTGTAGCTGTTTTTCCAGATGCAGAAGCTTGGTTGGCAATTCGCACAGATATTTGAAATGGATCGTCAGAAGGCTCAGAAAAGGTATTGTTAGGAGCGCGAGACGGTGTTTGGGCTTTGCTATCGTTAGTGTTTTCTGTAGTTAAAGATTTGGAAGTTTCTGGTTGTATTAGGTTTTTCAATTTATTACCTAGCTGGGCATAAACAACCCAACTAAGCAATAACAGCGAGCATAAACCTGCTGCTGCTAATATCTTTGTTTTAGGTTTATTTTTGTATTTTTCTTTGTTAATGAGTACTAAAGGACGAGAGACTTGAGTTTTAGGATAATTTGGTTTTCCTAGTTCAGCTTGAGCTTCTGTGAAATCTTTAATTAATTGCTTTACAACATTTGGCTGAATTAATGTAATTTCCTGTGACCAAAGCAATTGATTTTCGCGATCGCTATCTATTTCTTTTAACCACAGCAATTGTTGTTCTCGAACAATCCGACTGTTGATCTTGACGCGGCGAATGTGACGCGGGGCGATAGACTCAAGAATTTGCTGGATTTGTTCTACCAGGGGAGATTGCTCAAGTTGCTCTACTTTAGCTGCCTCGCACAGAATTTGTAAGACACCATCAGAAAAAATGGCTCTAGTTCTGACACACGACTGGGCTAGCTTTTCGTTCAATAACTGAATAATCGCCGCAACGCTGCCTTGGTGAGCTTGCCAAGCTATATCGTTTATCCGGTCTATCACCTGAAATTTAGTGATAGCTCTTCCACCCTGACTGATTAACGTATTCATTAATTTAGGGACTCTTTTCTACTGACCTTGATCTTGTCTTCGATTTTACGAGTAAAAAGATGAGTTGCCAAATAATATCACAAATGTGGAAATCTGGAGCCTTCTTTTTCGGTTTGCTAAGGACGCTCGCTGACGCTCAGTTAATTTGTACGCTTCTGAGCCTTGAAAACGTGCAATTCTCCGGCTGAAACTCTGCTTTTCAGGTAACGCCCATGCTGACGAAGGAGTCACCTGTTTGACATAATACACGATCGCGTCTTTTTGCGTTGGCGTAGCCCGCCGCAGGCATTGCCTTTAGTCAGAGTGAGGTAGGTGAATACACTCTGTTTCCGATGCCAAGTGCCGACGATATGCGATCGCAAGGTTCATAAACTAAACAAAATAGTCGTATCGGGATACTTTTGTGAGGAATTATCGTTTTTTTTACCTTTTTGCCACAATGGCAATACTAAATAGCACAGCGATCGTTACATTAGAAGATATATAAATAAAAATCAACAATGATTTTTTTTCGTTCGCAGTTCACACAAAATCATGAGTGCAAGTACCATTATTTCCGATAATCCCTTACTCCAAGGCACTGGTTTACCTCAATTTACAGAAATTAAACCAGAACGAGTAGTACCCGCCTTCAATCAGTTGCTAGCAGAACTTGACCAGCAACTTGCCACCTTAGAGGCTAATGTACAGCCGACTTGGAGTGGTTTAGTAGAACCCTTAGAAAAGCTGACAGAACGGCTTACCTGGAGTTGGGGGGCGGTAAATCATTTAATGGGTGTTAAAAATAGCCCGGAACTGCGCGAAGCTCATGAAATCGTACAGCCACTAGTCGTACAATTTATCAACAAACTCGGTCAAAGCCAACCCATCTACAATGCTTTTAAGGCACTTCGTAGCAGTGATAGTTGGGCAACTTTAGAATTAGCCCAACAGCGCATTGTAGAAGCCGCCATTCGAGATGCAGAACTTTCTGGTGTTGGCTTAAAAGGAGAAGCAAGAGACCGTTTCAATGCCATTCAGATGGAGTTGGCAGAACTTTCTACCAAATTCTCTAACCATGTACTTGATGCCACGAAAGCCTTTAGCTTAACCCTGACAACAAAAGCAGAAATTGACGGTTTACCACCAAGTTTGGTGAGTTTAGCCGCTCAAGCTGCACGAGCAGCGGGAGAAGAGAACGCCACACCAGAAAATGGCCCTTGGCGCATTACTTTAGACTTCCCCAGCTACGGCCCTTTCATGCAGCACAGTACCCGTCGAGATTTGCGTGAAAAGCTCTACAAAGCTCATATCACTCGCGCTTCTAGTGGCGATTTAGATAATAACCCGTTAATTGTGCGTATTTTGGAGTTACGGCAAGAACTCGCAGATATACTTGGCTTTAAGAGTTTTGCCGAGTTGAGCCTTGCAAGTAAAATGGCTCCTAACGTTGAGGCAGTTGAAGCACTATTAGAAGAACTACGCCAGGCCAGTTATGATGCTGCTGTCAAAGACTTAAAAGAACTCCAAGCTTTTGCTGCATCTTATGGAGAAGAATATCAAGATTTAAAACATTGGGACATCAGCTTTTGGGCAGAACGCCAACGAGAAGCAAAATTTGCCTTTACCGCTGAAGAATTACGTCCCTATTTTCCCCTTCCCCAAGTGCTAGATGGCTTGTTTGGACTTGTTAAGCGGCTATTTGGTGTTACAGTAACCCCTGCTGATGGCCAAGCCCCAGTATGGCATGAAGATGTCCGTTATTTTCAAATAGCCGATGAAACTGGTTCTCCCATCGCTTACTTCTACTTAGATCCCTATAGCCGTCCAGCAGAAAAACGTGGTGGTGCTTGGATGGATGTATGCATCAATCGTGCCAAAAATGAAAATGATGCAACTGCCATCCGTTTGCCTGTGGCTTATTTGATATGTAACCAAACTCCCCCAGTAGATAGTAAGCCGAGTTTGATGACTTTCTATGAAGTAGAGACTTTGTTCCACGAGTTTGGTCATGGATTGCACCACATGCTCACCAAGGTTGACTATGCGGGAGCCGCAGGTATCAATAATGTGGAATGGGATGCAGTGGAACTACCCAGTCAGTTTATGGAAAACTGGTGTTATGAGCGACCCACTTTGTTTGGTATGGCTAAACACTACGAAACTGGAGAAGCTCTACCAGAGCATTATTATCAAAAGCTGCTAGCGGCGCGTAATTATATGAGTGGTACTGGTATGTTACGCCAAATTCACCTTAGCAGTGTTGATTTAGAACTACATTACCGCTATCGTTCTGGCAGCAATGAAACTCCAGCAGATGTGCGTCATCGCATAGCTAAGACTACTACTGTTTTACCACCACTTCCAGAAGATTCAATACTGTGTTCTTTTGGGCACATTTTTGAGGGTGGTTATGCAGCAGGTTACTACAGTTATAAATGGGCTGAAGTCCTTAGTGCTGACGCTTTTGCCGCTTTTGAAGAAGCTGGGCTAGAAAATGAAGAAGCTATAAAAGTGACAGGTCGGCGTTATCGGGATACGGTACTAGCACTCGGTGGTAGCAAGCATCCAATGGAGGTGTTTAAAACTTTCCGGGGTCGCGAACCAAGTACGATCGCTTTGCTCAGGCACAATGGTTTAGTAAGTGCTGCTGCAAACTAAACAACACAACTGTAGAGATGTTGTATTGCAACGTCTCTACATCAAATCTTTGCTTATACCAATTCAATCGATGAATCGGTGTAAAGTCAAGACGCGATGAATCGCGTCTCTACAAATGGTCTATTTTTTCCATTCTTTTTTCAAATTGGTATAGCAACAGTCAAGGTGGTTAGGACATCAACAGACGATAAAACTTAGACACAAAAAGGCTTTTCACCCAGTCCCCAGTCCCCAGTCCCCAGTCCCTTGCTATATTAAAAATTTTTTCCTAGTTTAAGGTGTTCCTGGAAGAATGGGTTCTCCGGCAACATCATCTAAACGGATGCTGCTTAACAAATTTCGCCACTCTGCTTTCAGGGCTGCATCTTGAGGATTTTTTTGACGCAGTTCAGCCAACGTTGTCAGTGCCTCGTACCATATCCCATTTTGGGCATAGATAGCATAGCGCTTTAGAGGTTCTGCCGTTTCTAGTTGTTTGACTGTTGGTTGACTGAGGTTAACTCGTTTTATTACCCCTTCAACAAAACTTGGGGGAGCATTCTGTTGCTTGTCACAGTTAATTGTGAAAAACCAGCGGTATTGTTGGCCTACTGCTAAAGTGGGAGCAGTACTAGGCAAAGAAACGCGGATGACTCCGGGCTTATCCGGTAGAGCGATCGCTTTTTTGTATACCTCGTTAGCATCTGGATCTTGCAACACAAATTCAACTGTATAGGGCAAATCTTTGGTATATGGCACATAGAAAAACCAACTTGGATGTTCTACTGTTGTTTGTCCCCAGACATTAATCACTGAGTTAGCTTCCTGAGTAAAGGGGACTAAAGCAGTCAGGTCAGGTTTAGTAAGTGGACATCCCTCCGGCCCGGTGCGCTTCGCTCCACCACGAACGCGACCTCCAGGAGGGGAGCCAGCTGGAATTGGAGGTTGATTAAAGGTTTTAGCTTGAGCAAGGATTGTTTTAGTATCAGAGCGATTAGGGGTTGGTTTCGCCAGTACTGGAGTCAGACTAACTGATAAACTTGTACAGCTAAAAGCTACTACTAAAAACAGCTTTATCGGTTGTGAATTTGAATTCATAGAAACCTGACCTCATCGGATTTTAGATTTTAGATTTTAGATTTTAGATTGGGCACTGGGCGTTAGGAGTGCTGTTAGCGGAAAGCTAAGGTTTAGCCCGTGCTGAGTTAGGAGTTAGGAGTTTTGTTTATCTCCTTGTCCCCTTGTCCCCTTGTCCCCTCATCTCCTCTGCTCCTCTGCTCCCCTGCTCCCCTGCTCCTATTCCCCATTCCCCGCCCGCACTTTTGTTTTTGAATTACTATAAATTGACATTAAAACTCCCATAGCTAACAACGATAAAGCCGACGGTACGAAAGGCACCCAAGCACCTGAAATTAACAGACCAAAGCAAACTACATACAAAACGCTAGAAGCAACACCCATTGCCAACGCCAACCAGGGTAAAGAAAACCTGCGCCAAGCTAGGACTCCCCCAATCAAAGACCAGCCCCAAATCCAGATTACCTCTGCCCACCATGACCAAGCTCGCAGCAACGGCCGCCCATCCTGGACTGCACCAAGGATCTGGCTGACCATGTGAGCTTGTACCAGTACTCCTGGCATTTGCTCGTCTAAAGGAATGCCATAAGGTGTAGACCAAGTGTCTGGAGAATCCCCCTTTGCAGTCACACCAATCAAAACAATCCGGTTTTTGATGGCGTTGGGGTTAATTGGACTAGATAAAAATTGCGTTAGCGTTACCTGTTCGGCTATTTCTTTTGAAGAACGATAGTTGAGTAAGATTTGACCGCCATTAGCATCAATATTTTGATAGCCACCAGTACGAAACTTCAGATTCTCAAAAATAGTCTTACCCAACTGCAAATTTCCTTCAGGGGTGAACTTTGTTTGAATTCCTAAAGGGTGCAGATAAAGGGATGCTAGTTGTAAACTGAAGGAATATGGAGTAAAACACGATGATGTGGTCTCCTGATTCATGAACAGAAGATGCCGACGAATAACTCCATCGCGATCGTGAATAAAGTCACTGAATCCCAGATTTGCTGGAGGGATTTCTGGTGGCGGCTTAATGCCTTTGATATTTCCTGTGCGATCGCTCCCCTTGCATACGCCAACCAAGTTCTGAGTTTGCTGGAGACGAGTAATTAAATCTGGCTCTTTGGCCTGAAAATCACGGTAGACATCTAAGCCGATCGCGCTGGGTTGGTATTGATTCAGTTTTGCTAAGAGTTTATTCAGAGATTTTTCAGAAATAGAAGCTCCAATTAAGGACTCGCCATTTTGTCTTTGAATTGCTAAATCCTCATCGTCAATTGTGATAATCAACAGTCGAGGATCGAGTCCTTCTGTGGGGCGCGATCGCATCATTAAATCAAAGGCTTGAATCTCTGGATTTTCTAGCAATCCCACCAATCTCACGCCACAAACCAAGGCTGTAACTGCCAAGCTGGATAACACAGTTCTCTTAAATCTGCGTTTGTTAGACAAAGGTAAACTTGCTGGCTCTTCATCTTCAGATTTTGTAGACCTTAATTCATCCCAAGTCGGTGGTATCTGCGCCGGATTTTGGCAAATTACTGGTAGCCAAGTTGCACAAGGAAATCTATCTTCAAGTCCTTGCAAGCGTTCCCGCGCTTGGCGTACCGCTTGATATAAAGACTCGCCACCGGCAAAGCCTTCGAGAAAATATTTTAAAAACTCCTTCGCAACCTGGTCTGGGACGGGTTCGCGCATGACAATTATTTGAG
Source organism: Nostoc sp. DedQUE04 (assembly GCF_034530995.1). Classification (NCBI taxonomy): domain Bacteria; kingdom Bacillati; phylum Cyanobacteriota; class Cyanophyceae; order Nostocales; family Nostocaceae; genus Nostoc; species Nostoc sp. DedQUE04. Next base: position 96,818 of record NZ_JAVRCA010000027.1, read on the forward strand.
GAATTTGCAAATCAGCTAATTCTCGCGCCAATCCCAAGCCATCACAGGAGTTAAATATAGCTAATTGCAAACCATTTTCAATGGCTTTTTTGAGAGCGTACTTTAACTCGCCAATGGTAAGACTATCAGTTCTATTCAGATAAATTCGTCCGCTTTCGCCATTTCCTTGACTGGAACTGTGTCCGGCAAAGAAGAGAATATCCCAGTTTTTTCCCCAGAGATGCTCAGTCAAGTCCTTACGTTGTGGTTCTACCAAAAAGCTCACCTGTGCGTTACTACACTGTTGCAGTAAAGCTCGATCGGCTTGGGTGTCAATCCCTTTACTATTGCCTACAATTGCCAAAATATTGACTAATTGATTGAGAGTGCGTGGCTTGTGAATGCGATCGTAAGATGGTGAAGAAAGGGCAATTTCAGCTTTGGGATAGCGTTCTAATAACTCCCACAGATGCCAGGGTAATAGCTGCAATTGGCTATTTTCTGTTTGCAAAATTACCCGTACTTCGTCGCTGGATGATAATCTTTCTAACCATTTTTCCCTCAAAGGGCGAAATTCCTCTGCTCGCAGCCAGGTATTAAAGCGTGCCCGCAAAATATGAGAAGCGTTTTCGCAGTCTTGCACCATCGATACATTCGTCACTTGCATTTTGTCAGCATGGAGGCGATAACGATTACCTATCTGCCGATAACTAGACTGCCAATGACTATAATAGAGCGGCATTTCCGGGAATGAAGGGAGCCTCCCAGTGATTTCGGTTGTAGCACGCTCGTGTTCTTCACCAATTTGGAGGGTGACAGCAAACCCCTGCTCAAAACTACCCTCTCCAAATTTGATCGCCACTAATTTACCCATAACCGTCGCTATTTCCCCATGCAAGATCGTGCCCTGTTCTAATGTCCGATCGCAAGCTTCACAAGTATCTACAGATTTTTTTCAAAATCCCCAAAAACTAGCTTGGATTTTTAATTTTTAATTTTCAATTAATGAATTATCACTTAATAAATTACTGACAAACAAGGAAGATAGTTACATATTTCAAATTCGGAAATATTCGGTAATACTGGTATTATCCAAGGCGACCCTAACACTAAATTGCTCTGTAGGTTCACCACGAAACTGCAACTGAATGTAGTTGTCTGATTTTCTCGATTGAGCGTCAAGAAATATTGCTCCTGAACTATCTATAACAGTGAGATGAACTCCTGGTGGCAAGTAAATTTGATTTCCAGTGGCGTGCAATTGGAGATGAATACTAGTTTGTCGATCTTTTTCGGGGCTGATTTCTACAATCAACATCACAGGTTGGTTGTGGATTTGGATACCTAAATCAATCACTTTTGCCCGTTTAGTAATTGATTCTGGTTGTTTGAGGGTATCTAATTCTAAAGTTTCAACACTGCGAAAGGCATAATTTGGCATAAGTTCCGGCACATTCCACAGCGATTCAATAGTTTCCCAACCAGTCTCAAATATACCAGCAAACCATTGGCTCAAATTCACTAATGAATTCAGTGGAGATTGACGCAGTTCCCAGATGCGATCGATAAACGCTTCTAATGGTTGCAGTTGCGCTAAAGGAACTGTTTGGGTTGCTACACTAGGGATAAAACCAAGCAGCCTTGCTTCTTCGAGCGATTCATCAAATTGAACTATTAAATAACCCACCCGTTCTTCCCAAGTTTCTGGAGGAATAAAACATATCTCCTGATGCAGATGGACAGGGCGACACTCCAGACGGCCAATTGAGGGCAGTTCTAAATCAGCGACATCCCCACAAAGGCGCACAATCGGGTTCCAACTGTCACTAGCTTGAAGATCGGTAGGAATATCCATCATCTGCAAGTAGTCATTCACCACCCATACAGCTAAAGTATTCAGCCGGACTTGCTCTGCTTTTTCAAGATTTGGTTGCTGGTTAGCAAATTGCTGGGCTGTTACGCGGGCTGTTTGGGAAATTGGCAATGTTAAAGCGAAATCATCTAGCTGATAGGTGGAGTTATTCATAAGTCAATTTCTAGGGTTCAATGCTGCTATGTATATATCACCCGCATTCAATAAATTTATGCCACAAAACTGAATACTGGAAAAAGATAATTAGGATTGGGGACTGGGGACTGGGGACTGGGGATTAGGTAAAAATATCCCATAAAATTGAGGGATTGTTTGTATATTATTAAGATGATATGGGAGATAGAGGTTTTAAGTCTTTAGACTTCTATCAAGATAGCGTCAAGCTACTAAAAGCAGCTTATCGACTAGCAGATAGGTTGCCAACTTTTGAGCGTTACAATTTGAGCGATCAATTACGAAGATCGGCTTGTAGTGTTTTACTGAACATAGCTGAGAGCTACGGACGTTCTCATTATCTAGATAGATTGCGTTTTATGTACATTGCTCGTGGTTCATTAACTGAGACTAAAAGTGCTTTCATTATTGCTGAAAGCCTGGGGTACTGCAATACAGAACAATTACACTGGGTTAGTCAACTTAAAGACCAGATTGAAAAAGGTCTTAACGGTTACTGTCGTTTCATTCGTTCCCAACAACAAGGTAAAGAAGAGTATGGCACTAGATTAGGTAATTGGTGATTAGTGATTGAGAGATTTGAGGTTTTGAGCTAGATGAACGAGTCCCCAATTCCCAATCCTCAATCGCCAGTCCCCAGTCCCCAGTCCCCAATCCCCAATCCCCAGTCCCTAATCCCCAATCCCCAGTCCCCAGTCCCCAATCCCCAGTCCCCAGTCGCCAATCCTCAAATCACAACCAATTACCAATCAATACATAAGCAGACCAAAAGCTTGGCGCTCTGTAATTGGGATGTTTCAGCAGTTGTAGTTGGGCACGATGGACTGCTTCGGCTTTGGTGATTTTGCCACTCTTGAGTTCTCGATAGAAGGCACTAACAAACATCGCTGTTGATTCATCATCAATTTGCCACAAAGAAGCGATGGTACTACGTGCCCCAGCTCGGACAGCTGCTCCTGCAAGACCCAGTGCTGCACGGCTGTCTCCTGTTGCTGTCTGGCAAGCACTCAAAACCAATAATTCTACTACGGTTTTACCCTGGCTGTGGAAGAGAGTATCAAAATCTTTGACATTTATCTGACCATCGAAATCTAAAATAAAAGTGTCTTCGAGGCGGGAGCTAAACTGACCGTGGGTTGCCAAATGCACTATGTTGAATGAAGCAGCATCAATTTCACTTTCCAAATTCTTTTTCTTAAAATCCCCATCCAATAGGCTAGTTGTCGAAACTCCTGCTTTCGTAATACCGTCAAATTCAGATTTGATCGCCAGCAATGGTGCAAACTTGGGAAATCCTGGCGGCGGCTGAGTCAGTCCTGCGGTTAGCGCTCTGAGCTGCTGTTTAATTAGCGGTTTCGGGTCGAGGAGTTGTAGACCGACGCTCAGGGCGATCGCATACTTCTCTACTAAATATTGTTTACCATCGTAAAGAGCTGCCATTGGTAAATTGCGTAATGGCCCATCTAGGACGAACACTAACGTATCGACACCACTTTGCTGCAATTGTGACTCAATGGGTTTAAGCAGCCAACTGTAAACTTGTTGCGATTGGGTTTGGACGATCTTAGTAGCAGTTGGATCGACAAGATTTCTTCGCAGTTTTATTAAGAGTTGCTCTACTTCCCCTTGGGAAATCTTGGTACTATAGCTTTGCAGAGATTGTTTGGGAATTTTGACAATTACCTGGAGTTCGTCACGAAGAATAATTGGATAAAGGATGGCAGCCTTGGTATTGTCTTTGTCTACTACTTGATCAAGGGCTACTTTCTGGCCTTGCAGACAAGCTTCTTGAAAGAAGTCGTCTAATTCTGCTAGTTGGAGTGCTTCAATCCGTTGGCGTGCTTTATCCAATATTTTTTCATTTGGTTTTCCTTTTTGAGATTGCAGCAGTAACTCTACTGACTGGCGGTAGACGGGTTCTACACTGTCCCGGAAATCAAATTGTACATCCTGGTTTACTACATCTTTATTGACTACTAAATCTCTGCGGAGAGATTCAAGAGTGTCTACAGCAGCATCATAAGCGGCGATCGCACCATTAATATCTTTTTGTGCCCAAAGCAATCTACCTAACTGCCACTCCAAGCTATAGGTAATTTCTGGTGCATTGCTACTTTGTGCCAAAGCTAATCCTTGCCGAGTCAGGTCTTGCGCTTCTGGCCACTGTCTGGTTTCTTCGTACAAGCCGCCTAAACTCTTTAGAGCATAAGCCTCTGCCCGCTTGTCTTCTAAGCTGCGGGATTGCTGGATGGCACTAGCGAGTAATTTTGCTGAATCTTTTGTACTTAATCCTGAGTAAAAACTATGACTCGATGCTTGTAAGACACCACTCTTGACTTTTGCCAAACTTTCTGAAAAGTTAACATGAGCGTAAATACTCGCACGGCTGAGGGGGAGTTGCCTGAGTTGGGACTCAATCGACGGCAAAAGAGTTTGCACCTTTGCCCATTCTTTATCTTCGATCAGTAGTCCCAGGTGATTGAGTTGTGCTTGAACTTTTGTGAGGGGTGAGGGAGATAGTGCGACTGTTTTTTGATAATAGGCGATCGCCTGTTCCTTTTGATTTTGTTTACGGGCATTATTCCCCAAGCTGAACAGACTAGCCCCAATATCAGCGCTTGATTGGAGATTTTGAGCAATTATCAGACTTTCTTCTAATGCTTGACGTGACTTTTTCAAATCGCCCAATACCAAAAGAGCATCACCGAGCGATCGCAAACTCACTGTCTTTTCTAGAGAATCTGGTTGAGATTTTAACGTCTGACTTATTCGATCGAGTGTTTTGATCGCGCGCGGGTAAAATCCTTGGGTGCGCCAAGCTTGTGCTTGATTGATTAGCGATCGCACCACACCACTTTGATTATCTGCTTGTTTGTAAATTTCTTCTGTTTGCTGCCAAGTTGCCAAAGCCGCTTCGGACTTTCCCATTGCCAATTGCAGACGACCTTGAATATCTAGTGATTGGGCAAATATTTGCAGATTTTGGTTTTTATCCGGTTCTTGGAGTACATTTAAGCTTTCTGTAATTGCCTGCTGCGCCTGATTCCATGCACCGAGTTGCTGGTAAGCTAGGGAAAGATTACCCAATGTGGCTGCTAGTGCAAGGCTCTCCCCTTGCTGCTTATATATTTGGATAGCCTGTTGTAAAACTTCTACAGCTTTGGCAAAGTTGCCATTACTGTATAAAACTTTGCCCTGCTGTAAGAGTGAGGCGGCATCAGTGGGCACAGCCAGCGATACTATACTATTTATTGGCAGTTGGGATAAAGAATTGATTGAGCCAGGAACTTTTGCTAGCACTGGTGAACCGAGAATGCATAGCAAAGCGACCAGGAAGTACAAAGGCAAACGTAAAAAGTGAGTTAGGGGGGTGAGCCAGCGCGTCCTTGCCGTTTCTCGACCCCTGCTTTTAAACTTTAGAGAATTTGCGCCAAAAATCCTAGTTGTTTTAGCCATAAGCATGACGAGAGGTAGGTGATAACCAGAAACACATAGGATGAACTATTAGGCTAACAGGCTAATGTTACCATCTCTATTCCCGATCAATCTTTGAGCTTCCACAATTTTCTTATTTATAGCGATCGCGGTGAAACTTGATTAACAAAATAAATGAAGTACACGGGTAGAGGCACAACATATTGGTGGTACCCCTACGATTATCTCTACCTCATCATGTAATCTGTTGTAGTTAAAAAGCGATCGCTAACCTTAATCAAAAACTCACTGAAATCGCCTTCTCCAATAATCCGGTCTGCGCTTGCTATGTGCTATTGCAACAATCCAGATAAACTCTTCAATTTCTGCATAGAAGATGAGATCAGGAAAATGCTGAATCACATAACGACGCAGCCCTACAATTTAATACAGCGCTTTTATGTTCGAGTTTTGCTGAATCTTGCTAATAGACTGTTCCACTTCAGATAAAAAATCTAGCCCTAGACCTGCTTTTTGCTTCTCGTAGTAGCCGAAATTATCTAACTCTTCTCGTGCTTTGGTGTGGATAATAATCGGCTTCACGAATACTTGTCTCGCAGTTCAGTGAATACCTTATCTGACTGTTCACCAGAAACTATTCCACTACTAATATCTTCCAACCTTTGTGTTAACTGAATATCCCAAGCAAGGTCTATATCTTTATCCACTTCTTTGTCTAAAGAATGGATCAAAAAGTAAGCAAGCTCTGCACGCTCTTCTATGGATAGCTGAGAAAGTTCAAGCCTAAGTTTCTCTACCGTTTCTTCCCAATGCCTATAGGACTCATATTTGATTGCGTGAAAAAAACTCAGTACAGCTTTATTCCTTCT
>NZ_JAVRCA010000028.1:0-99745 GCF_034530995.1 Nostoc sp. DedQUE04
TTTACTCCAGCTTTTTATTATCCCATGTTATTTATATTAAGGATAAGTCTAATGACTAAAAATCATGACTGAATAACTGTATTGGGGGAATTACGGGTTAAAAGACCATCTTCCATTTCGACGATGCGATCGGCTATGTCTAAAATGCGGTTGTCGTGCGTAACTAACAAGATTGTAGTTCCCTGATTTTTGGCTAGACTCTGCATTATTTCCACGACATCGCGTCCTGATTGTTTGTCTAATGCTGCTGTTGGTTCGTCTGCTAGTACCAAGGGGGGACGATTCACCAAGGCGCGGGCGATCGCAATTCTTTGTTTTTGTCCACCAGAAAGATTGTCTGGGTAGTAATCAACTCGTTCTTCTAGACCGACAGACCCCAGCATAGCTTTTGATTTAGCCACTGCTTCTGCTTGAGAAATATTATCGTTCAATTCCACTGCCATTTGCACATTTTGCTTGGCTGTCAAGAACCCTAGTAAATTGTGAGCTTGGAAAATATAACCAATGTTGCGTCGCATCTGCACTAATTTGTTTTGACTGACGCCAATAAGTTCTTCACCTAAAAATTTTAAACTTCCTTCTTGTACAGACCGCAAACCACCAATTAAGCTCAGTAATGTTGTTTTACCTGAACCCGATGGCCCGGTCATAATCACAATCTCACCTGGATAAATATCTAGGTTGATATCAAATAATATCTGTTTTCTCAGTGCGCCTTTGCCATAGAAGTGATTGAGATTTTTAATGGCGATTACAGGTTCTTTTTCCATGATATTTTTGTTATTTATAAATTATTAGTTCCAAACTTTAACTGTAGTGAACTTCAAAAATTAAATTTGCTTGTTTTTTATCATAAGCCAAAATTATTATTCATATTTTTTAATTAATACAATGTTAATTAAAAGATATCTGCTGGATCGGCAGAGCGTAATTTTCTAACTGCGATCGCACCAGAAATAATGCACATTAGCATAGTCAAAATTAATACCATTACCGCTCGCTCAAAACTCATAAAAACTGGTAAAAGTGTTGCATTTCTGGCGCTGCTATACATAAATAAGGCAAAAACTATCCCAGGTAAATAGCCTAAAACTGCTAATAATAAGGCTTCTTGAAGAATGACTGTCAATAAATAGTTTTGTGTGTAACCTATCGCCTTGAGAGTAGCATACTCAGCTAAGTGGTCTGCAACTTCTGTATAAAGAATTTGATAAACAATCACAGTTCCCACAATGAAACCCATGACAGTCCCTAATGTGAAAATAAAGCCAATAGCTGTACTATTCGCCCAGTAACTCCGCTCAAAATCAATAAACTCTTGTTTAGTTAAAACATTCACTTCATTAGGTAAATACTTTCGTAATTGTTGGGCAACAACATTAGCATCGGCTCCCGGTTTTAATCTAATTAGCCCAATATCAATTAATCCTTTTTGACGATTGCTGAATATTCGGAAAAAGTTGAGATCGCTTGTAATTAAATTACCATCTGCACCAAATGATGCACCTAACGTAAATAGCCCTTCTACTTTAATTCGCCGCCTTCGTACTTCTGCTGTTACAGTCTTTCCTTGGTCATAATTAGCAGCGATCGGCCCATACTCTACCCTAGAAGAACGGTCAAAGAGAACTACATCAGGTAGTTTAAGTTTATCTAAATTTTCCTGAACTCCAGGTAAATTAACTAGGTTAGTTTCTGGGTTCATTCCAAAAATTAGGATACTCCGAGGACGCCCGGTTACAGGATTTTTCCAGATTGTAAAGTCCAAATAGATCGGATGTACAGATTGAACTGCGGGTAATTCTAAAGCTTTATATAACCGTCGCTGAGAAAAGCTTCTCATCGCCAATATAGCGTTAGATTGACTATTAATTAAAACAATATCGCCTTGCAAACTGTTATGGAATCTAACGTTACTATAATACAGAGCATCTCGAAAGCCGAGTTGCATAAACATTAAAATATCGGCAAAAGCAATTCCTGCTAACGCCACAGCTAGACGAGTTTTTTCCCTTGTCAGTTGTAGCCATGACAGAGGTATTTTTTGATTCATTTTATAAGCATCTCAGCAAGTTTAGCAATTTTAGACTTTAAACTCATTATGATGACATCTAGAATGTTTAAAATTGATTAAACAGACTATTAACGAATATTTTTAATCCAAAATATCAAATCATGGATTAGGGTTACTGCTCATATACAACTTAATTAATTATTAATATCAACAAGAACTTTGGCGTAAGTTAAACCAGAAACTTTCTGGCTATCTTCTGGAGACAGAGCAATTTTAACTTCTACAACTCTGGCATCCACATCTGCGGCTGGATCTGTATTCAGCACATCTTTTTTACCAATTTTTCTGCCAATTTCAGTGACAGTCCCTTTTAATTCACCGTTAAATGCGCCGTTATCACTGGTGATAGTAGCATTTTGACCAAGACGCACTTTACCAATGCTGTCTTCAGCGACTTCAGCAATTACAAACATTTGGTTAGTTTGGCCAAGTTCAGCAATGCCATTTGCGCCGATCGCTTCGCCTGATTTGGCGTAAACTTTTAAAATTTCTCCAGCGATTGGTGCTTGAACATAGCTCAATCTCAGTTCTGCTTCGGCTTTTCTGACATTTGCGATCGCATTGCTAACTTGGGCTTGCGCTACTTGCACATCGGTAGGACTAACATCTAAAATTCTGCTTAGTTTGGCCTTTTCTTCATCGATTTGTCTTTGCAAAGTTGCTAAAGTCTTGTCACGATTAACTCTGGCTTCGATTAACTGCTGTTGCAAAGTTGCTAAATTTTGTATTTGGGTAGCTCTGGCTTCGGCAAGTTGCTGTCGCAAAGTTGCCAATGTCTGCTTTAGGGTAGCTTGGCTTTCAGCCACCTGTTGATTAGAAGTTACTGCACTCAAGCGTCTTCTGTCCCGCTCTTGCTGAGAAATAGCACCTTCTTTGTATAAATAATCATAGCGTCCGGCATCGACTTGAGCATTGCGCTGTTCGGCTTGAATACGTGCAAGCGTTGCTCTGAGAGCATCTCTTTGCCCACTAAGTTCAGCTTCTAGGCGATTCACGGTTGCTTGTTGGACAAGTTTATCACCACTTAACTGAGCTGCAATCCGCGCGATCGTTGCTTGCCCTGCATTCCTTTCGCCAATTAACTGCGCTTGTAGGCGAGCAATAACTGCTCTTTGAGCTTGAATATCTCTTGGAGAGCCAGCCCTGACTTGCGCTAAATTCGCACTGGCTTCTTGGACTTTCGCTTTTGCCTCTTGTAGTCCGGCTACTTGGGTATCGCGGTTGTCCAAAATTGCCACAATTTGACCTTGCTTTACCCGTTCGCCCTCTCTCACTAGAAGTTGCTGAATTCGTGATGATGGTGCTAATCCTGATGATGGGGCGGACAATTTAACAACTTCGCCTCGCGGTTCCAAACGCCCTACAGCACTAATGCTATTGGTAGATGGCATTACGGGTGCGGATGTAGTTAGTTTTCTTAACTGCTCGATTTTGGCCGTACCTAGTATCCCAGCAGCGATTACTACTGGCACGGCTACAGCGATACCCCACCAAATCTTAGGTTGTTCATGATTTAGTGTCTGTTCACTTGGTTTCGGCTTTTCAGTCACCCTTGACATAGTATGTTGCCCATTTACCTGAATTGTGCTGATGGAAGTAAAAATAAAAAGGTTTTTAATCAACAGCCAGCTGTTAGGACAAACAACAGTGGTTTCAAGCTGGGTATGGCTTAAAAATCCATTGTGTGATGAACGTTCAACACTATGGCTTTACAAAATGGTGTTTTCTATAGCCGCTCATTATGTATGCAATACACTTTGCTCTCTCCAAACCTCTCTTTTAAAACGAGAGAGGCTTGGAGGCGCTTACTAGGGCGCGGGGTTAGGTCTGTATTGAAACTGAGAAACGCTATAGTAGCTGACTATTTAATAACTTTGAGTATTATTGAGACATGAGTGCAATGGAAGTTAGCTGAATTCACAAGCAGTATGAATTTAGATATAGAGACGCGATATATCAGGTCTCTATAAAAAATTCTAAATTGGTATGATGCGCTACTTTACTGCTACATTTACTACGGCTATAGTTGGTCACAAAATTGAAAAGAAATATCAAAAATAGACTGTTGCCTTTGTTGGACACAATCTTGCTAAAAAAGTTAGTCTTCCTTAAGTCAATCAACGATTAACTAACTAAAAAATGTCTGTCAATTTGAGCATTCCTAACATCACATCAGAGTTTCCTTAACTTTCTGGTCAATGAGTTAGCTGTCTCTAGTTGTTTGCACCTACCAAGACAACAAACCATTTTGTGATATTCGCTTCAAAGACCTTACTATTCTCCTTGTTGCTGTTTTGGAACTCCATAAAACTCTCGTTGAATGAATTCTACATTTATCCATTAGCTGAAAACGTAGCAGAGCCTACAGATGGGAGAGATGAGGGTGATGGAGGAGATGATTAAGTTGGCAGGTCGAATAAAACTGTGGTCATATAATTTTCTGCCCAAGCTGGGCCAAAGGCTTTTTCAAGTACGCGGCGGGTTTTATCGTTTTGCTGCTGTTTAGTGCAGTAGTTGTGTTGTCCGGCAAGATTTTGGGTGACTTGTTCAACTGAAACAGGATGTGACGCGATCGCTTGGATGCAATGAATGTCTAAAAATTCTCGCACCCGCGAGAGAAACATTGTTTCTTCTTCAGGGGAACTGGGGCGGACAAAGATGCAAAAATCAGAAAAAATATTTCCCCATTCTGGTAATTCACGGGGTTGGGAAAAGTTAAGCACTGTTAGCTGTGTCAGCGCCGAAGTATAAGATTCTGGTAAGGTGCGTTCTGCTTGAATAGGAGAAAGGTCTGCGATCGCTGCACTAATTTGACCTCTACCCCCAACTAAATCGCAACCAAACATCGGCAGGTTGTATTCTGGGCGAGGAAACATAACGCAGTGCAAAATATCCAGCATATTTCCGATTTTTGCCAGTTCCAAGTGCATTTTCCGAAACTGGGGCGTTTGATAGCAACGGTTTTCAATCGTCAGTTTTTCGCCTTCTAGTCTACCTTCCACATACCCCAACTCATTAGGCAAATGGTAAGGGGATAAATCCAGGTGCTGATGCCAAGCTGCCTCAATACAATCAGCTAGCTGACGAATTAGGGGATGTTGTTGCTCACGCAGCGAGGGCATAGAAGTAAATGACATATTCTAGTTGGGAATGCGATCTAGTGGCCAGTCTACAACCTGTCGTGCCATACCTGTTGTGGTCTGCAATATAAGCAAACACTTACACCCAGCCAACGTAAATTTATAAGACAGATACTTTTCACAAGGATTATTTATTTTGTAGTCTAGGTTACAGAATTAATTTTGGATTAGCCCATTCGTAAAGGCTAATAGAAAGCTATGAAACTAGATTCTCGTAGACCAGATTTTGCTGTGCAACCAAGAAGGCCGAATCTGGAAGGTTTGCAGCAGTTAAGAGCTTCTACTTGGGTAAAGCTTTTGCAACTTCCCAACCCCTTTAGTTTTGACGAAGCACTTTTATTGTGTCCGGTTTCAGCAGATGAGTGGCTAGCCTGGATTCCAGATCATGGCGAAGCAATACTTAATATCAGGCAATTTAGTTATTAGTTATAGGTCATTGGGCATTGGGCACTGGGCATTGGACACTGGGTATTGGTTATTCACTTTGGACAAATGACAAATGACAAATGACAAATGACTATTGCTGCCAGAAATCAGTGACATCGTATCCCAATTCACTTAACATCTGCCGCAGCAGGGGTAAACTAAGTCCAATTACATTGCTGTGGCAGCCTTCAATTTTTTCCACGAAGAAACTTCCAAAACCTTCAATGGCAAAAGCACCAGCACACTTGAGCGGTTCACCCGTGGCAACATAAGCTTTAATTGCCTTCTCGCTCATTTGAGCAAAGTAAACTCTTGTAACTTGTGACTTGACTAAAGTACGATTTTGCTGGTGGTCAATTAAGGCGTGACCTGTGTACAAGTCGCCAAAGTTACCTTGCATTATCTGCCAACGAGCGATCGCTTCAGAGAAGTCTGCCGGTTTGCCGTAAATTTCACCATTGATGGACAAAACTGAATCACAACCCATAACCAAAGCTGATTGAAACTGTGGGGCTACAGTTTCCGCTTTATACTGGGCAAGAGTTTTGACCAATTCTGCTGGTTCACTTAGTTCAATTTGTGACTCATCAAAGTCACTAGGTTGAACTATTGGTTCAATACCAACAGTTTGCAGTAAGCGGCGTCGGGCTGGAGAAGCTGAAGCAAGTACAAAAGGTGGAATTTTCATGAGATTTTAGAAAAATTATTAATTGGGCATTGGGCATTGGGCATTGGGCATTGTAATTAAGTTTCTTTCTTATTCCCCATTCCCAATTCCCCATTCCCCATTCCCTACTCCCTAATTAATAAACAGAAAAAGAATTAACAACCTCATCAATCATTCGTTTAACTTTTTGCCAGCGTTTTTCAGGAATTGAGGCGTTGAAGGTAAAAAGTTTACCACGGCTCACAGCAACGCTGGCGATGTTGTGTCGTTCCTGTTGATTGGGGAGTTTAACCTCATACTCTAAAAGGTAGTATGTTTTACCGTCTACTTCTCGCTGGGCAGCATTGACTAATTCAGCCGAACGACCAGAATCGGGAGGCGCAAGAGCTGCTTTTCCTAATTTGTATCCTACTTCTGTTGGGGTTCCCAATTCTGACAAAGTTTTGCCTTCAGGAACTGGGCTAATCACAACTGAAACATTTTCAGACACCTCAATCAAATCGTGGAAAACCACATCTGGCCCATCGGCAACTTTAACTGGCAGCCAGCCGTTAGGATATAAAAACTGATAGCCATCACCACTGTCTACAAAGCTTTTGAGTCCAGCCGCAGCCGCAACATCCGAATTACTCAGACTGAAGCTCAACACCAATAGCAAAATTAATACAATTCGTTTCCACATTTCTACAGATTCCTTTGGGCTGGAGATAACACAAGGCTTGCATCATTTCTCGTCTTTATTCTCCCACCAACCGGGACGCTTCGGATAATGTATTAGATGGTGAAGTATAAATGCTTATGTTCCCTAACGTCTAATTTTGAAGAAGAATTCAAAAGTCAAAATTCAGTAGTCATCAAGACGCTTCTGGTACAGAAGCATCTCCGACAGGAGAAGGCTTTACGCTACGCTATCCGTCAGTTTACAGAATTCCCAACTGAATCCTGGCTCACCTTAACTGCGCTTCGCGGATCGCCTGACTCCTGAATTCTGTTTGAAAAAAAAGGAGAGGCAGATAATTCTACCTCTCCTATACAGGGACAAACAAATGACTTGAACTATCCCATGATTAATTCCAACTGACTAGACTTAGTATCTGTTGGGTTTGTGAACAAGAAAGCTGAGAACTTGGCACTGCTTGATGTTGTCAAAACCCACAACACGGATATAGCTGTTGTTAAATTGAGAACGGCATCCTTGAACTTCGCTCAATACTTCTTGAGTAGATTTAGCACCGAACAAAGGCAACTTCCACATTGTCCAATATAATTCTGTTGGCTCAGAAGTTTCGTTAAACTCGATCGCAGGAATGTAACCTTGATTCAAGATGTACTGGACTTGTTTAGCGATTTGAGCATCAGACAGAGGGGGAAGATAAGAAAGGGTTTCGTAACGACGCTCTTTTGGTAAAGTTTGCATAGCTTTTGATAATGGGTTGCGATTTTTACTAGTAGATTGACCGAACTAATTGGATAAGTTATCCAAATCCCGATCTGAAGGTGTTTGCTGTTCTGGTTGCAGACTGGGGTTAGATGTGTCTATTAGTGTGATGCGTTCTAAATGCTGGCGACGCTGCTCCATATTGGCTTGCTGAATGCCAGTGCGAACCATTTCCGGTAAAAATTCTGCAATTTCTTCCGCAATATGTTCTCTGACAGTCATGATTCGCAAAGCCAAATCTGGTTTTTCTCGCAACAGTTGCTCAATGAATGACTCACCATTTTGAATTTTGCCAGACGAAAAGTTATGCAACCAAAGTTCTAATGGCGGATTAGTTTCACCTAGCTGTGCCAATACTGTCCTTAGAGCCTGATAAGTCAGATAGCTTTGGAGAGTTTTGGCTGTGTCCTTCGCAATTTGCTTAAGATTCATGCTTGACCCCAGCCCTGAAGAGTTATGAGTTATGAGTTACGAGTTATGAATTAATGCAAATCCTAACTCTTGTACAGACGCGATTAATGAGCCAGCGCGTTGCGGTGAATCCAGCGCTGTAGGCAACTGGTGACATCCAAAAGAGGGTTTCCAAGGCAGCCGCTCATGGGGGAAGCCCCCAAAACCGCGCTGCCTTACCGTTGTAGCGACTGGCGTCGCGTCTTTACTTCTAACTCTTAACTCTTAACTGTTAACCCAGATCAGACGGTATCCATTGCTTCAAACTCGAACTTGATTTCTTTCCACAGTTCGCAAGCAGCAGCCAGTTCAGGAGACCACTTGGCAGCTTCACGGATGATATCGTTACCTTCACGAGCCAAGTTGCGGCCTTCGTTACGAGCTTGAACAACGGCTTCTAAGGCAACGCGGTTAGCAGTTGCACCAGGAGCGTTACCCCAAGGGTGTCCCAGAGTACCACCACCGAACTGTAGTACGGAGTCATCACCAAAGATTTCTACTAGCGCGGGCATGTGCCATACGTGGATACCACCAGAAGCAACTGCCATTACACCAGGTAGAGAAGCCCAGTCTTGGGTAAAGTAAATACCACGAGACTTGTCTTGCTCAATGTAGTTTTCACGCAACAGGTCAACGAAGCCCATTGTGATGCCGCGCTCACCTTCCAATTTACCAACTACTGTACCAGTGTGGATGTGGTCGCCACCAGACAAACGTAGAGCTTTAGCCAATACACGGAAGTGAATACCGTGGTTCTTTTGACGGTCAATTACAGCGTGCATAGCACGGTGAATGTGCAGCAAGATACCATTATCGCGGCACCAACGAGCCAATGTGGTGTTGGCGGTGAAACCTGCGGTGAGGTAGTCATGCATGATGATGGGCATTTTGAGTTCTTTAGCGTACTCAGCCCGCTTCAGCATCTCTTCACAGGTAGGAGCGGTGACGTTTAGGTAGTGACCTTTAATTTCACCGGTTTCTGCTTGAGATTTGTTGATAGCTTCAGCGACGAACAAGAAGCGATCGCGCCATCTTTGGAATGGTGCGGAGTTAATGTTTTCGTCGTCTTTGGTGAAGTCCAAACCACCGCGTAAGCACTCGTATACAGCGCGTCCGTAGTTCTTAGCGGAAAGACCCAATTTGGGCTTAATAGTACAACCCAACAAAGGACGACCGTATTTGTTTAACTTATCGCGCTCAACTTGGATACCGTGAGGAGGCCCTTGGAAGGTCTTGATGTAAGCTACTGGGAAACGGATGTCTTCTAGACGCAGTGCCCGTAGCGCTTTGAAACCAAATACGTTACCGACAATTGAGGTTAATACGTTGGTTACAGAGCCTTCTTCAAATAAGTCCAAAGGATAGGCAACGTAACAAATGTACTGGTTGTCTTCGCCCCGAACTGGTTCGATGTCGTAGCAACGACCTTTGTAGCGATCGAGGTCGGTGAGCAAATCTGTCCACACAGTTGTCCAAGTACCTGTGGAGGATTCAGCCGCAACAGCCGCACCTGCTTCTTCGGGAGGAACACCAGGCTGAGGTGTCATACGGAACGCAGCTAGAAGATCGGTATCTTTTGGTGTGTAATCCGGTGTGTAATAAGTTAGTCTGTAATCTTTAACCCCGGCTTGATACCCAGATTTGCTCTGAGTCTTCGTTTGAGCGTAAGACATAATTTTATCCTTCCCTGAAATCACTCTTGTTAATTATCAAATCACGTTTTGTGCAACTTCCCCTCACCCCGCTCTTGCCCCCCTTGAGCGAGGGGAAGATCGGAAAAATTTTTTGTTAGGAGTTGCCTTTGGCAAAGGTTAGCAGTTTTTTTGCGGCGGACACAATGGATAGCGGTGGTAGCCCTCCTCACCAGTGTTTTCCCCTTCTAGGGGTACACGACCTAGCGCTTCTACTGTTCCCTCTTGCTAAAAATCAAAATTCTTTTTTACCTCTTCTTCGCACCCAACTAAACCTTCTCTTCTCAATTTCACCAAAACTTCCGCACTTTGCGGCTTGATTTAGATAATTCCCCCATAAATTCGGGTATTCAGGGGATTGGGCTGGCTGGCACACATTCCCGCCTTTACACTCCTTATATCTTTCCCTTTGATGGAAAAGACACCAGAAAAGAATTTACTTGACAGAGATTTAGCAGAGTGGTGAGCAAAAGATAAAAGAATTGCACACCACGTAATTTGTAACTTGTTTCACAATATATCAAGAATTCGATAAGTTATTCTTTGAAAGTTTTTAACTTATCTATTTAATTTTGTTATTACATAAAGATTTAAACTTTTTGTTACAAATACTTTACAAAATGTCATTAATGATATTCGGGGACTGGGTATTGGGTATTGGGTATTGGGTATTGGGTATTGGGTAATGAGAAAGTATTCCTAAATATTTATTTCCTAGTTCCCAGTCCCCAGTCCCCAGTCCCCAATCCCCAATCCCCAGTCCCCAGTCCCCAATCCCCAATCCCCAGTCCCCAATCCCCAATCCCCAATGTTTAAAAAATCCCAGCTAGGGGAACACTGAAATTAACCCAAAGCCAGTTTAGGTAAATGCTATGGGTACTGTCTCCAAAGGAAATGTCACCGTGGTATTGTTTTACAAGCGTACTAGTTTATTAATTACTTCTATCTTGCTGGGGTTGATAGCTTTGCCAAATATGGGATGGGCACAAAAAACCCCTGACATTAATTCATCTGATGTAACCCCCGCTTACCCAGCTTCCGCACCGCCACCGCGAGTAGAATCTTTGCCTGATGAGCGGGGAGTTGAAGAAAATTCGCCAAAAACTGATTATCGTGTTGGTAATTTATTGGGAGATGTTACAGGTAATCTTTGGGTAGGTTCTTGGCGGGGATTATCGCGGATCGATCCTAAAACCGGCAAGATTATTTCTCGTGTTAGCTTACCGAATGTTGCCATTGGTGCTTTAGCCCAAGACAAAGTAGGACGTTTGTGGGTAGGAAGTTATGAGGGACTAGTTCGAGTTGACCCCCGCACTAACGAAATCACCGCACAAAATTTATTTTTGCCTTCTAAACGCGTGTTGTCACTGTTACTTGACAAACGGGGTTATTTGTGGGCTGGAACCGATAGCGGTTTAGCTCTCATTAGTCCCGACCAAGGCTTGATTATGACAACATTAAAAAATCTGCCTGGTGTCAGTGCTAACGCCCTGACTTTAGATGCTGAAGGTCATTTGTGGGTTGGTACTCTGGATGGATTGGTGCGGGTAAATACTGCTAGTGCTGCGATTATGAAGCGAATAGCCGATTTACCAGGAACGACTGTACAAGCTTTAGCTATTAGTCCAGAAGGGTTAATTTGGGCGGGAATGCCGAATAATTTGCTAGTTATTAACCCAAAGACTGGTGCAGTGTTGCGGTCTGTAACTCGTCTGCGTGGGCGTGACGTGACAGCAGTACGTTTTGCGAAAGATGGTAGCGTCTGGGTCGGGACTAATAATGGTTTGTTACGATTAAATCCAAATACAGGAGCTGTATTAGACTCAGAAGTTGCTGGACTTCCTTCTAGTCGGGTTCTTACCCTTGCACCTGACATCGGCAATAAATTATGGATTGGTACTAGTGAAGGTCTAGCGTGGTTAATGCCCAAAACGGACAGTGCAAAACCCCATATTGCTTTCAGTCGCGCCGTTAAATGATTAGTCATTTGTCCTTTGTCCTTTGTCATTAGTCATTTGCTAAGGACAGAAGACAAAGGACAAAAAATCCAAAATCTAAAATCTAAAATCTAAAATTGGCAATGGCAATCACTACCCAGCAATTAATTCAATGGAAACAACAGGGACGTTCAATTGTGGCGTTGACTGCCTGGGATTATGCGATCGCTCAACTCCTGGACGCAGCTGGTGTAGACTTAATCCTTGTGGGTGATTCTATGGCAGTAGTTCTTGGGTATGAAACAACACTGCCGATAACTTTGGATGAGATTATATCTCACGCCAAAGCTGTGCGTCGTGGGGTTAAACGGGCATTAGTAGTTGTAGATTTACCTTTTTTGACGTATCAAGAAAGTCTGCAACAAGCGATGCACTCAGCTGGGCGGGTACTAAAGGAAACGGGCGCTCAAGCGGTAAAGTTAGAAGGTGGCTATCCAGCAATGGCCGAAACTGTGGCTCGTTTAGTAGAAGCAGGAATTCCGGTTATGGGTCATGTGGGTTTGACACCGCAATCGATACATCAACTGGGTTTGCGACAACAAGGTAAAACGCAAGAAGCCAGTGAGAGGATTTTACTTGAAGCGATCGCTCTTGAACAAGCGGGCGTATTTTCTCTTGTGTTGGAGCATATCCCCGCAGATTTGGCAATGCAGATTTCACAAAAATTAAGTATTCCCACAATTGGTATCGGTGCGGGAATTCACTGCGATGGACAAGTTTTAGTTACCTCAGATGTCCTCGGACTTGCCGAGAAGCATCCACCATTCGCTAAAGTTTACACAAATTTGCGCGAGACGATTACTAAAGCCGTGCAAGACTATGCTGTGGAAGTGAGAGAAAGGAAGTTTCCATAACTGAATTTATCTAATCTTTTGCAATTTCTCCAAGGAATAACTTGTAGCTAAAGGATAATAATTACATTTGCTTATAGATGCACAGTTATGATCTGCTGCCTAAATCCAGCTTGCCACAATCCGCCCAATCCAGATCGCACAATGTTTTGCTCTAATTGCGGCACAGGATTGGTAGTGTTGAGAAACCGCTATCGCCCAATTCAATTACTAGGAAGTGGGGGATTTGCTAAAACCTATTTAGCAGAAGATTTAGACAAGCTGAATGAATATTGTGTTATCAAGCAATTTGCGCCGCGAGTACAGGGAACTGCGGCAATAAACAAAGCCACAGAACTATTTGAGCAAGAAGCAAGGCGACTGCAACAACTAGGAGAACATCCGCAAATTCCGACGCTGTTGGCGTACTTTGAAGAAGAAAATAATCTGTATTTAGTGCAGCAGTTTATCAACGGGCAGAATTTATTAGCTGAATTAAAACAACAGGGAACTTTCAACGAAGAAAAAATCTGGGAAGTTTTGCTTGATTTATTAAATATCCTGAAAAAGGTTCATCAGCACAAAGTTATTCACCGCGATATCAAACCAGAAAATATCATTCGTCGCAGCACTGACGGCAAGTTAGTGTTGATAGATTTTGGGATTTCCAAGCAACTCACCATGACAGTTATCACTAACCCAGTAACAAGAATTGGTTCCCCTGGTTATGCGCCATTAGAACAAATACAGGATGGTAAAGCTTATCCAGCAAGTGATTTATATAGTGTTGGTGCAACTTGCTTTCACTTACTGAGTGGAATTCACCCTTGGATAATGTGGGAACAACAAGGTTATGGGTGGGTTTCTTCTTGGCGGGAGCATTTGCAACAACCACAAAGCAGCGAATTGGAGAAGATTCTTGATAAGTTACTGCAAACAGATTATCAGCAACGTTACCAATCTGCTGAGGAAGTTTTACAGGATTTTAGTTCACCGTCACCATCACTTTCAACAGTACACCCAACTCAGCCAGTAGTTGAAAATCAACCAGCATCATCATTCCCTGCTACATTGCTTCATCAGCATCAAACTGGAACATCACCAGCACCAGTAAAGCCAAAAGTACCGCTACAAAAGCCATCTAGACAAAATATTAATTGGAGAACAAGATTATTGGTGGGTGCTGCTATTACAATAGTTGGAACTCAAATCTATGGTTCTGTTTGCTATGGCTTGTTTCCAACTAATCCGATATCTATAATTGCTAGCATACCAAGCGGAGTTTTATTACAAAGAACCCTCACAGGGCATTCTTCTTGGGTTAATTCCGTCGCCATTAGCCCAGATGGCAAAACCCTTGCCAGTGGTAGTGCTGACAAAACCATCAAACTGTGGAATCTTGCAACCGGAAAAGAAATCCGCACTTTCACAGGGCATTCTGACTATGTTAGTTCCGTTGCCATCAGCCCAGATGGCAGAACTCTTGCTAGTGGTAGTGCTGACAACACCATCAAACTGTGGAATTTGGCAACGGGAAAACAAACCCGCACTCTCACAGGGCATTCTTCTTGGGTTAATTCCGTCGCCATCAGCCCAGATGGCAAAACCCTTGCCAGTGGTAGTGAGGACACCACCATCAGACTGTGGAATCTTGCAACCGGAAAAGAAATCCGCACTCTCACAGGGCATTCTGACTATGTTAGTTCCGTTGCTATCAGCCCAGATGGCAGAACTCTTGCTAGTGGTAGTGCTGACAACACCATCAAAGTGTGGAATTTGGCAACGGGAGAAGAAATCCGCACTCCCACAAGGCATTCTAACCGGGTTATTTCCGTCGCCATTAGCCCAGATGGCAAAACCCTTGTCAGTGGTAGTTGGGACAACACCATTAAACTCTGGAATCTCGCAACCGGAGAAGAAATCCGCACTTTCACAGGACATTCTAGCTATGTTTTTTCCGTCACCATCAGTCCAGATGGCAAAACCCTTGCTAGTAGTAGTGATGACAACACCATTAAACTCTGGAATCTCGCAACTGGAGAGCAAATTCGCACCCTTACAGGGCATTCTAACTCGGTTAGTTCCGTCGCCTTTAGCCCAGATGGTAAAACTCTTGTCAGTGGTAGTTTTGGCAAAACCATCAAAATTTGGCGGCTAAAGTAGTGAGTGCTGCGATCGCTGTTTTGAGTATTTATCTGAATACAGAAGAAGTAACCTAAACTAAAATCAATATGGTTGGCTCATATTAGCCTCGATATAGGAGACGCATTTGTTGGCGAAGTTAAACACGCTCTCAATCGTATGGTAGAGAATATTCCAATTGTTAGTGCACATACAGCATTTGATGCTTATTCAATTACAAGACTTTGGTGATATTGACTTTAATTGAGCAAATATAAGTGTGAAAACTGACAGCATCTTTTATCGTCTGTTTCAAGAATTTCCCCATATCTTCTTTGAACTGATTGGCAACTCAGGCGAGACAGCGAATCTCTACCAATTTTCTTCAGTTGAAGTCAAACAAACAGCTTTCAGAATTGATGGTGTATTTCTGCCCATCCAAGATCGAGAAGTGCCGATTTATTTTGTCGAGGTTCAGTTTCAACCAGACATAGAGATTTACTTACGCTTAGTATCAGAAATTTCTTTATACTTACGCCAAAATAGACGCAAAAATCCTTGGCGAGGAGTGGTGATTTATCCCAGCAGAGATATAGATATAGGTGAGAAAGAAGATTTCATAGAATTCTTCCACAGCCAGCGTATCAGTAGAATTTACTTAGATGAATTAGGCTCAAATGCATCCTTACCAATAGGCATTGCTACGATAAAATTAGTAATTGATTGAAGACGAAGATACAGCCATTAACAGCGCCAAGGAATTAATCAACCGCACCCAGCAAGCATTAAATTTGCAACTTCCACAAAAACAATTATTAGAATTGATTGAGACAATCCTAGTTTATAAATTTCCCAAAATGAGTCGCAAGGAGATAGAAGCAATGTTTGGCTTAAGCGATTTAAAGCAAACGCGGGTTTACCAAGAAGGACGTTTAGAAGCAAAATTAGAAGCTGTACCTAAACTTTTAGCATTGGGTTTAACTGTAGAACAGATAGCGCAGGCCTTGGATTTAGATGTTGCACAAGTCCAGCAAGTAGAACAGCAAAAGCGATAACTTCTCTGCGAGACGCTACGCGTAGCTTGCTTCCCCGTAGGGGTACGTTAAGCTTTGCTAACGCCGGAATAATTGCCGCGATCGCACATTAATCAAGATTATCTGGGTTTATGCCAAGCGATATCTAAAGTTACGTTAAGTTATAATCAGCAGTCCAATATTTAAAACAAATGAACTGGAAACTTGACGAGGCACAACAAAAACTGCTAGAGGTGATTGATGCGATCGCATCAGAACCTCAATTAATCTTCAAGCAGGACAAATTAGTTGCTGCGATCGTAGAACCTAAACTTTTTCATGCCTTCCTCGCTTGGCATCAGCAACAAAAAGTCTCTTCCTTCGCAGACGCTTTTGCAGAATTACGTCAAATCTGTGCTGAAGAAAATTATATTTTAGAAACTCCTGCACGATGTAGCGATCGCCCTATTCCATTTGCTGAGGAAAGTTAAAGAAATAAGGAAATAATCGAGAACATAAAAAACCCCGACTTGATAGCCGAGGTAAATGGGAGAAGTCCAAATGTCGATGGGATATTGCAAAACCGAAGTCTGTTTTTCTTAGTTAACACCCAATGCAACCAAAACTATATAGGTAATAGACAAGGTGCAATTTTAGCTATGCAGCTTACTCTAGGGCTTTACTAAGCTATGTAAATAAATATAACAATAATATTACAAATGGTCAACTAGACTTGACAAACAAAGGCTGATATATTTGATAAGGACTACTTATCAAAGCAGTACGAGCGGCAAATAAAACGGGTTACTGGGTGGATAGTGCAATGAAAACGAGAACCGATGTTTTGGGGAGTAGAAAAACTAAGCGATTAGCTGCACAATTCAGGGTAGGTGGAATTAAGCCAGAGATTTGAGAAGCTAGCTACTAGATCGCGAAAGTCTTTACAATTCCTTTGTTGACTCAAAAAGTATTTCTCGACCTATGACGAATCAAGCTCCTATCCCGGTTATTGTCAACGGTGCTGCTGGCAAAATGGGCCGTGAAGTGGTTAAGGCGGTGGCACAAGCGCCTGATTTAAACCTAGTGGGTGCAATTGACTACAGTTTAGAACATCAAGATAAAGATGCCGGGGAGTTGGCGGGTTTAAGCGAACCTTTGGAAGTGCCGATTACCAATCAATTAGAACCGATGTTGGGATATGTGGCTGGTGACAGACAGTCTCCTCCAGGGGTGATTGTAGACTTTACCCATCCCGATTCAGTTTATGACAATATTCGCAGTGCGATCGCTTACGGTATTCGTCCTGTAGTCGGCACTACTGGGTTAAGTCCAGAACAAATTCAAGATTTGGCAGATTTTGCCGACAAAGCTAGCACTGGTTGCCTAATTATTCCTAATTTTTCCATTGGCATGGTACTGTTGCAACAAGCTGCGATCGCAGCCTCAAAATATTTTGACCATGTGGAAATTATCGAACTGCATCACAACCAAAAAGCTGATGCTCCCAGCGGTACTGCCATTCAAACGGCGCAGTTATTAGGAGAATTGGGTAAAACTTTTAATTCCGCTCTTGTAGAAGAAACGGAGAAATTACCAGGAGCCAGGGGCAGTATCGCAGATGAAGGAATTAGAATTCATAGCGTCCGCTTGCCGGGATTGATTGCCCATCAGGAAGTGATTTTTGGCGCAGCAGGGCAGATTTATACTTTACGACATGATACGAGCGATCGCGCTTGTTATATGCCAGGAGTGCTACTAGCGATTCGCAAAGTCTTAGCGCTAAAGTCGTTAGTATATGGATTAGAAAAGATACTTTAAACTCACTATTGGGCATTCATTACTTAGCACTCATGTTAGTACCACTGACTCGCCAGAAATTTGAACAAGTTGTCCCCCTAATTGCCACTGGTTTGCAGTACAAGTACTACTGGGGGAAATTCTCAAATTTTTTGCAACGGCTGTTAATTTCTGTAGTTGCGGTAGTTGTTATTTTGCTTGTAACAGTTATTTTCAAGCTTGAGTTTGCTTCAATAGTATTTGTACTAGGGGTAATTAGCGCTTTTTTTTGGTTGTGGTATCCAGTGTTTCAAGCAAGTATGCGGAATTTACAATGCCGTCGTTATAAGTACGGCGGCTTTTTCCGTGGTCGAGTCCTAGATTGGTGGATTACAGACCAGTTGATAGGTAAAACCGAAACAGTCAACAACAAAGGCGAATTGGTGATTGTAGAAAACCGAGAAAAACAGATAAATTTAGAGGTAGGTGATGACACAGGATTTAGCATTGAGTTTGTAGCGCCATTACGTCCTGCCCACAAAGTTATTACTCGCGGTCAAATTGCAGAAATGGTAGTGATGTCAAATCGCCCAGATTTGAGCAGTATTGATGAATTTAGCGATATATACTTTCCCAATCGTGACCTGTGGGTTAGCGATTATCCTTATCTGCGTCGGGATTTCTTTAACGAAGTCGGTCGTCGCTTGCGTGAAGACCAACAACAAAAGCCGCGTCGGCGGCGTCGTAGAGTAGAGGATTGAAGAAGTGATTGCTAGACGACCTACACCTTGCATCTACGTAGGGTTCAAATCATTTAATAATTACGAGATTACGAGCTAAATATCGCCAATATCTCGGCAGGTTGCTCTCAACCGCAAAAATTCTCAATGGTTGTCCAAGAGGTTAGAGCATTTAAATTCGGGATAAATCTTTCCTGCCTGATTGCTAACGAGAGCATCCCACTTTGATGAGTTTTCCTTGCAAGCGATAAGTCACTGTCCCACAGGCAAAACCTGCCGACTTAGATTCTACATAAGGCCGTGTCGGCGGATTTTGTCTATCTAACCGCGATTTCCAATTGCCAGATATTTTTTTTAGAGTGGGATACTTGCTTAAAAATTGTGAGCCTGCAACAATATCGTGAGGCCCTTTAACATTTATTTTAGAGCTATTCATGTAAATATTATAATCATAAACAACGTTTTTATTTTTAGTCTTATTATTAATATTTTTTCCAGGGAAAGCATAAAGAATGTTCCTAAGAATTCTGACATCAGATGATGTATAAGCAAATATTTGCCCGCCATTAAGTTCTGGACTTTGATTATTTAAAACAGCTGTGTTATTTACAATATCAACATGCTCGCTTAAAAATGCATGAATACCCGACCCACCATTATTAAATGCAAGATTATTTTGAACTAAAGTGTATCCTTTATATGCATCCAATTTGGAGTTATTTTGATCGTTTCTAGAACTATCGATAATAATACCATTACCGTCTGTGATCTTTCCGACTGCAATCCAAGGGATGTACATACGATTGTTGTAGGTTTTGTTGTTAGTAACAAACATCTTGTATCCCCGCTTATTGTCAGAGTTCCAACTATTCAAAATTGAAATGCCACTGTTACCATAAACGCTATACCAGGCATTATCAAACACTTCGTTATTATTTATTGTTACATAATCCGATTGAATAGCGGAAATACCTGCTCCTCCACACTTATGTACTTTGTTGTTGACAATACGTATATGGTGACTATGACCATTTGTTCGTCCATCCACACTGATGCAGTTTCCATTTGTTAGCGGGTTTTGTTTGTTAGTCTTCTGACTCATCGCATAATCAAGGGTTATATTGGCATTATTTCCTATTACCTCCAGCCCATTTATCTCGATATATGAAGCTCCATTTGAAATCGAGATACCGTTCCATGTATTGTGCTGAATTTTTGGGAAATGAGCGGGATATGCTTTATACTTAATCCATGCATTTGCAGTTCCAGAACGTCTAATACTTACTGCACTACCAGCTTTTCTTAAATTTGTGTACACTCCGTTCATAATCAATACTGTATCGCCAGGGTTAGTCAGATTTGCTGCCTTTTGAATTGTTCTAAAGGCGGATGAAATAGAGAGTCCGCTATTTGTGTCATTTCCAGCACCACTAACATAGTATGTTTTTGGAGTTGCGCTAGTGCTAATTAGCTGACGGTTAGATAGAATAATTTCCTTATTAGTAGATACCTGACGAACGTTTTTAACTAAAGATACTTTTATTCCTTCTCCATCAGCCAAAAGACTTAATACTACAGGAATTGTAAGATATGCACTTAAATTGAAACCTTGAATTACCACAAGAAAAGGCTCCTTGAACGGCACGACTTCAGAAAAATATCAGGATATTCAATGATTGATGAATACTCTTTTGGATACAAAATATAATAATAGAGTCGACTTTTCTAGCTCCCCCGATTTCCATCTTGTCCATAGGCTTGCCAAGCTAAGTCTACCAACCCATCAACGATCGCAGCTGCTACAACTGCATTTCCTTTGCGGCCGTCAATTATAATGTGAGGTACTAGAGAGTCTTGTAAACGCTCCTTAGCTTCATCAACATTTACAAATCCCACTGGAGTTGCGATCGTTAAAGCAGGTCTAATTTCCTCAAGTTCAATTAAATCCAGCAGTGCAGTCAGGGCCGTTTGTGCTTGACCCACCACAAAAATTCCCTCTGGATAACGCTTTGCTAAGGTTTCTATTCCCCATGCTGCGCGAGTCTTTTCTTTTTGAGGGCGTGTGAGAGCTTCCATGCTGCAATACACTGGATTCGCAAAGGTATTTTGAATATCGTAGGCAATACCTACTTGTACCATCGGGACATCTACCACAATCGTGGTACGTGCGGCTAGCGCTGCTGCTCCAGCTTGCAAGGCACGCTCAGAAAAGCGAATCAAAGACTTATACTCAAAGTCAGCCGTGGCGTAGATTACCCGACGCACAATCTCATACTCTGCGGGTGAAAAGACATGATCGCCAATTTCACTATCAATGATTGCTAAACTTTGAGCATCAGTTACGTGCCATTCCATTTTTGTTGAGCTTCTCAAATATTAGCTTTCAGCTTATCAGCTTCAGAGAGTTAAGAGTTAGGAGTTAAGAGTTATAAGTTAATTAAACTACTCATTCCTAACTACTCACTCATAACTCATTACTAGAAGAAGACCGGCTGAAAATAGGAGATAGGTAGGCAACCAAGACGCCAATGAGAAACCCAGAGATATTGCGAACTAAAGGCAACCAGTCGCTTGTACGTGTCACAACTGGCCCAATGCCGAAGGCAATAAACAAGATTCCCCATAAAGGTGAGAAAATTAAAGCCCATTGCCAAGCAAAAACTTGTCCTTTTTGGCGGGGTTGAGCTGCAAATCCACAAATCACCCCACCAATAATTGAGGTAATCAAGGTGAGAATCCACTGCTCTCGTGGTAATCCGGGGACAACATTGCAACCCCCTTTGAGCAAACAGCCTTTAACGGATTCTAAGGCTTGTAGAATGGCTTGGTCTTCGCCTTCTTCGCGGACAAAATACAAATTACCGAAACGAGTTTGCAGTTCTATCCAAAAAGTCCGAGGTAAAAGTTTATAAACAGCATCGCCAACGCTAAAACTGAGGATGTTACCGCCGCGAGAATCGGCAACGAGTAGAATACTTTTGTCATCCAAACCCCAATATTTTATAACTGCCCTGCCTGGGGTGCGGTCATATTGGGTTAAGACTCGCAATTTCCAGCCCGTGTCGGCTTCAAACTGCTCTAAATCTTTGACAAGCTTTTCTTCTTGCAGTACAGGCAGAGATTTAGCTAAATCTACAACTGGGGTAAAGGTGTTAGGAAGTAACTCAGGATTGTCATAAGCCAATGCTGGGGGAGAATGCATCACCCAAATTGACCCAGCCAGGAAAAATACTGCAATAGATACTAGAATTCGTCGCCAAAAACAAGATTGCATGGACGTTTTTATACAAATATTAACGGTAAAAGCGAACAAGTTGTTTTAAAACAGTACTAGAAAAATGATAGTCCTTTACACTTGTTTACTTTACTCTAATCTAGGGGATCAAAGCAAAAGGTTTTTGAGTATTGGGCATGGGGCAGGAAACGTAGATTCGGTTAACCGTTCGCGTAGTGTCCCTGTAGGGAAGCGCAACTCAACAAAACAATGTCAATGTTGGGTTGAGGAACAAAACCCAACCTACAATTAAGTCTAATTTGGGGTTTGAAAACACGCTCTAGGGACTAGGAAAAAGTTTTCAAATACCAATGCCCAATGCCCAATGCCCTATGTCCTAAGTCCTAATTCAATCTTCGTCATCAAAATTGTTTTCCCAGCTAGTGGCATCGTTATAACCGTCATTAGCGCGGTACACTTCTGCTTTGATTCGGCGATTTTCTTGCCTCAACACTTCTCGTTCTCGCAACGTTAGAGGTGGTTTTTCATTGGTTGGTAAGCGATCGCTCGTCCGCCTTACGGGTTTTTGGCGCGTGAAGTTTTTCCAAGCAGCTTTCGCGCCAATAAAAATGCTGCGCGTACCTACTTGCAGATTTTGAGCCTGTTTTCTTGCAGTATCAAGACTTTGGTCAACTTGCTTCGCGACTTGACTAGCACTTTTTACGCCCTCACTGACATCATCAGTTAAGTCAGTGATTTCTAAGCCAGTTACGCGGATAGCTTCTAAAGTGGGTGGTAACTCCCGCGAGAGAGTATCAAATAGCTTTTCTGCACTGCGAGCCGCGCGTGCTAACTCCTGCAAAGCCGGTATCGCCGCCACTAAAACCGCAGTCAAGCTTGTAGCGACTAAAAGTAAGGAAAGTCCCAACCAAAACAGGGGTTCAATCACGGTTATGTCATTTATGAGCGTTCTAATGGCTGGGGAAGCGAATCTGAGTCTTCAACAGATGTTTGTCGCTTCAAGACTTGGCTTTCTCGCTGGCTGGCATCTACACCTGCTGCGATCGCTTCCCGTAATCGATCTAAAGTCTCATCCCAGTTTCGCAGTGCACTAGCAGAGAGACGATCTGCCTGAATTTGCACACTCATTGATAAATCTTCTGCCAATTCTGGGATAGCATTAGCAGATTTTTTCAAAATTTTACGCGTTTCGCGCCCTGTGCGTGGAGCCACGAGTAAACCAGTCAAAGCACCGATTGTAGCTCCCAGCATCAAACCGCCAAAAAATACTCCAGAACGGTTATTAGACATGTTATTGTTTCTCTCCTTACACCCATTTTAGGTGGGTTTTCTCTCCTTGTAAGACTCAACCGATTTTATTCAGTTAATCTATGGTGACAAAATATCAGCCAGAAATGTTGCTTTTATTCATTAATATCAAAACTATTAATTACTTATAATTTAAAACTCCACGCCACTTGCGGGATGGAGTTTTTGGGCATGGGGCATGGGGAAGAGTCTTCAATGCCCAATGCCCAATGCCCCAAGCGGCGGGGCGGCTATCCCTCTCCACGCCACTTGCGGGATAGAGTTTCCCGCCGCTTTCAATAAATGTTCGTGTGAACCTGACATAACTCATTTTGCAACTGTTCTTTTCCGAGATATTAACTCTAGTTTCAGAAAATAACGCTGCCAGATTTGCCGTCCTAGCAAAAGTAGACTGATAATTTGCCGCACTTGTTGAATTTGTATTTGTAGTGCTTGATTTCTCTGCCGTAAGTTATAAATATTCTGTTGGCTGAGATAAATATTTTCGGGTGCTTTATTCAGTGCTGCATTGGTACAACTTTCATAGGCGGTTAACCTATCTGCTATATATGCTAACTGCTGCTTAAGTTGCCACACCCGCCAAGCCACATAGAGTAGTACCAGTGAAATCAGGGTGTTAATTATGACAACTAAAATTACCATTGTTTATCTTGACCAATATTAGCTTTGAGGAATTGTTCTATATACTTGATTTCGCTCTTATTTAATGATGAAGAAACTAGAGGATAAAATTGATGGCACAAAGTACATCCTGAATTCTGGCAATAAAAAGTAATTAGATAATGCTCTAAGCGATATTGAAAGACTTGACTACGTGAAAATTAGTGTAACAAAGGCTGATAGCTAAAAAATCGCCAATTTGCCAATTTTGTAACAATGATATGTCCACACCTCGCAAAACCACAGCTACAATTGCCTTAGATTCACAACTCGGTTTGCGAAATCAACCCGTATGCTCCATAAGCCCCATCATTACTACTTCCCACTCCTTAACCTGATAATCCTAGTCAATTTGCGAGCTTTGTGGGATGTAAGCACAATGGTATAGACCCTTCAACAGATGGTGAGAGAACTACACTACACTCCTTGGAGACTCCCCAGCATTGCCTTTATTATTGTGCTCCTACCTTTACCAGTTTTCCAGTCTGTCGTGTGCAGTTAACTAATATTTTGCCTGTAAAAACCTCACTAGTGGCTCGCCAACCAAAAATTGCTGGGTGTGGACTTGGGAAACAGATAAAACAGATAAGTGATAGAGGAGAAAGTCTCTTAATTCCTCTTCCCTTAACCTTTACCCCTTTCTTTGCCGAAGGCTTCCCCCTCAGCCCTTAATCTCTTCCCCGCTGAAGACTTTCCCTTGGTATTTTACTAATACTTTACCAATAATGATTATCTTTTTTTACACATCCAGTAGGAGTTGAGGATGTCAAAAAAATCACCATTGAATAATTTCTTCCCAACTATTCTTGCTGCTTTGACAATTGGATTTGTTGGGTGTGGAAATCAAGCTGTAAGAACTACATTCACTCAGACTAACACGCAGGTCAATGAAAATCTTCCCCAAGTTGTAGCGACTACAAGCGTACTGTGTGACTTAACCAGGCAGGTTGCTGGAAATACAGTTAACCTCACCTGCTTAATTTCCCCTTCTACCAACCCCCAATTTTATAAACCAAAACCGGAAGATCGTAAAGCCATTGAACAAGCTAATCTTATTCTTTATAATGGTTACAATTTGGAACCAAATCTGATCGAGTTAATTAAAGCGACTAAAAACCCTACACCAAAAATAGCCGTCGCTCAACTGGCAGTACCTAAGCCACAAAAATTTCAGGCAGGTGGTAAGAATATAACCGATCCTCATGTTTGGCACAATACCAAAAATGCTATCAGAATGGTGGAGGTAATTAATAGTAATTTGAGAAAATTACAATCTAGTGATGCAGAGGCTTATAGCAGTAATACTAAAAAAATTACCAATGAACTTACTCAACTAGATAGCTGGATTAACTCAAGAATTGCCAGTATTCCTACCAAAGAACGTAAGTTGGTTACAACCTCTGATGCACTGAGTTATTACGCCAAAGCATACCGTATTTCATTGACAGGAGGATTGCAAAGTATTAGTACTAAAGAAAAGCTGACAACCGAACGAGTCAATAAGTTAGCTACAAACATCAAACGGGCTAAAGTATCAACAATTTTTGCTGAAGTGGAAATTAATCCTAATTTGATTCAATCTGTAACCACAGAAGCTGAAGTGAACATTTCTGACAGAAAGCTGTACGCTGAGGGACTTGGTGAACCAGGAAGCGACGCAGACACTTATCAGAAAATGATGATTGCCAATACACGCACAATTGTGGAAGGATTAGGAGGCACGTATTTGATGTTTGAAAGAAAAGCTTCTAGGTAGCCAGAACATCAATTTAGTAATCCGAAAAACTCAGTTTATTAGTAGTAAGTTGGGTTGAACTGCCGTTCAACCCAACCTACATTGATAGATTTTATTATTTAAAATTTAAAATCGTTAGACTGAACCTTACGACAAGTCCAAAATCCAAAATCCAAAATTGACTCACCATCCCCAAGTACCAGGAGCGCCTTTAAATGGCCCAACAATATCACTGGTTATCCAACCGCCATAGAAGTTACCTGGTTGTGGTTGAACCTCTTCGTCATTAACGTAGCATTTATCCATTAAATGAGCATAAAAAGCTACATAGTCCTTCATAGATTCAAAGGCTGGTGTGGGTTTGGGGTAGAACCAGGCAGCATTATGGACTTCTTTATCCCCAACTCGGATTGTGTAGTAACTAGCACTTCCTTTCCACTCACAAAAGCTAGATTGTGGAGTCATCTGTAGATATTCCATTTTGATATCCGCTGGGGGAATGTAGTAAGAAGGAGGATGACTGGTTTCTAAAACACGTTTGGCGCTGTGAGTATCTACAATTACTACTCCGTTAAAGATTATTTGGATATGTTTGGTTGTGTCCTCCAAAAGAGGAGGACGGGGATAATCCCAAACTGATTCTTGTCCGGGAGCGGGTTCGATGCGTTGAGAATTAACCATCATCAAGAGTATTGAGTGCTGAGAGAGGAAAAATTACTTAGTACTAATGTACTTAGTAAAGCAGCAACTCTCCTTGTGAAGTCACTGCGATTTTTTAACTTAACCCTCTTCATCGTACCTGTTTAAGAGCATCAACTTGCTTGGTAAACATTTCAGTGAATAAACTAAGCACAGTCCGTTCTTCGCGCACTTTTATATTGGCACTGATAGACATACCTGATTGCAAGTTAACTTTTTTATCCTTAATCACTAGGGATTGTTTATCTAATGAGACTTTTGCCGGAAACCTGTAAAACTGATGGGTTTGGTCTGGCGGTAATGCGTCTGAAGCTATCTCAGTCACTTTTCCCTTAATATCGCCAAACTCGCTGTAAGGAAAGGAGTCAATTCTGACATCTACTTTCATACCTTTTCGCACAAATCCAATATCTTTGTTAGTGATAAAAACTTCAGCAATATAGTTTTCTTTGGGGACAATTTGCAACAGTTTTGTAGTTGGAGTTGCGACAAATCCAGGATTTTTTGCTTGCAAATCGAAAATTGTTCCAGCTACAGGTGCGCGGAGTTCTTGATATTTAACGTTTAACTGTGATTGAGATATTTTACTATTGACATCTGCCAAACGCTGCTCATTTTCCAGCACAACTTTCATGAATTGGCTATCGATTGTAGCAATCTGCTGTTTGTTCTGGGCTATCTTATCCAAAATGTTTTTATCAGAAACAGCCACCGTATTGCTTAACTCTTGTTGTCCTTTTTCTATATCAAACTGGAGGCGTTTTAGTTCTTCACCTAGTTGCGCTACTTCTGCCGTGCGGTTTTGAACTTCTTGTTGCTGATTGAGATACTGAAGTTGAGAAATTCCACCTTCTTCTGCTAATATCTTCAGCTTATTTAAAATCCCCTCTTGAATGGCTAAACTTGATTTACTATCTTCTAGCTTAATTTGATTTTGAATCAGTTGTTTTTTGGTCTTTTCTACTTCTAATCGCGCTGCGGAAGACCGAGAGTCTAATTCTTGTTTGGCAACTCGTAGAAGTTGTTGTTCATCAATCCCTACTCTAGAATCTTGACCAGAATTTTTTAATTGAGTGCGGAATAATTCATTTTCTGCTACTAATGCTGCCCGACTTTTCAACAGAAAAGCTGTTTCTTGTGGCAAGTTACTGCGCAAATATAACAGTTCCGAGCCATTGGCCGTGCTTGCATTCATCAATCGCCGATAAATCTGGTTTTCTTTCATTAATGCAAGGCGAATTTTATTCAAAGAATTTAATTCGGCAACAGAGGCTATGGAATCAAAAGTTAGCAGTAAATCACCTGGCTTCACTTCTTGTCCATCTTTTACATTAACTGTTTTCACCACTCCACTCACAGGAGCTTGAACTTCTTTGACTGTTCCTTGGGGTTTTAATTGCCCGGTTGCTGGCACTACTTGCTCAATTTTTGCAAAATAAGTCCAACCAATACCAAAGCAGGCTAGCCCCACTAGTGTAATCATGATTGTACGCGACCAAATGGGAGATTGGCGCAAGACAATAGATTGCTCAAATTCCAGATTGTTTAAGCTAGTTAAAGACTCTTGAGCAGCTTTTTGTTGTTTTGTCAGTATCTGTGAATCGTGCTTCACTCCATTTTTGTGATTGCCGTTTTTGTGATTGCCGTTGAGGTGATTCCCATTAAGTTGAGTCATAACGATTTTGGGTTTTGGATTTTGAATTTTTTGTAGGTTGGGCAATGTTTCCCGATGCCAAAAACCTTTGCCCTCAAGAATGACTAATTACAAGTTTACATCTTGTTGCTGATACAGGTAATAATAATGACCCTTAGTAGCCATTAATTCTTGATGGCTACCTTGTTCTATAACTCTGCTATTATCCATCACAACAATCATATCTGCATTACTGACAGTATTCAGTCGGTGGGTAATAAAAAATACTGTATCGCCTTTGAATGCTTTGGCTAAATTGAGACATATTTGCCGTTCTGTGGGATAATCTAATGCGCTAGTTGCTTCGTCTAAAACTAATAATTTTGGTCGTTGTAAAACTGAACGAGCGATCGCAATTCTTTGTCGTTGTCCACCTGAAAGTGCAGAACCCCGTTCTCCCACCCGTGTGTTGTAACCGTTGGGTAAGTTCATGATAAACTCGTGGGCGCACGCAACCTGAGCCGCTTCGATAATTTCTTCGGTTGTGGCATCGGGATTGGTTAGGGCAATATTTTCTTGAACGCTGCCGTCAAACAATAATGTCTCTTGAGGAACTACACCAATTTGTCGTCGCAACGAATAAAGTTCCACTTTGGCGATATCATAACCATCAATCAAAATTCTGCCGGACTCCGTTTCGTAAAGTCTCAGCAGTAATTTCATCATCGTACTTTTACCAGACCCACTTTGCCCGACAATGCCGATAAATTTACCTGGCTCAAATTCCAGGTTGACGTTAGAAAGTTGTAGAGGGCCGCTTGTGCCAAACCGGAAGGAAACATTTTCATATTTCACTGCTCCCTTAATCGTAGGTAAGGGTATATTGTAGCGGTCTGTTTCTCCTTCTTGTGGGGTATCGACAATATCGCTCAAACGCTCTAAGGACAAGGCTGTTTCTTGGAAGCTTTGCCAGAGTTGAGCTAAACGTAATATTGGGCTGGTGACGTAACCCGATATAATCCTAAAGGCAATTAATTCGCCTAAAGTTAATTCTTGTTGCAGTACTAAATAAGCTCCTACCCACAAAACTAGTAAGCTGCTGAGTTTGTTGAGAAAGTTGCTGGTAGAGTTAGCGAGGGTAGAAGTCACAACTGTTTTAAAACCAGCAGCGACAAATCGGGCGTAACGCTCTTGCCAGGAAAAGCGCGATCGCAATTCGATATTTTGCGCTTTTACTGTTTGAATTCCTGACATCACCTCCACTAAATAAGATTGAGTTTCGGCGTTGCGTTCGGCTTTACCACGTAACTGTCTGCTAATGGTGGGAGAAGCAACTAAAGTGATAATCACAAATATTGGAATTGTGCTTAAGCCTACTAAGGTGAGTTGCCAACTGTAAATCAGCATTACACCGATATAGACCAGCGAAAACAAAGCATCTAATCCGACTGTTAAAGCAGTACCAGTCAAGAATTGGCGGATATTTTCTAGTTCGTTGATGCGAGTGGAAAGTTCACCCACCGGTCGGCGTTCAAAGTAGCGCAGTGGTAAACGTAGTAAGTGGTCAATAATTTGCGACCCTAAACCCATATCGATCCGGTTAGTGGTATCGACAAATAAGTAGGTTCGTAAGGTAGTCAATACTGCTTCAAATAGCCCGACTACTAATAGCAAAACCCCCAAAATATGTAGTGTACCAATACTATTTTGAGTGATAACTTTGTCGATAATTAACTGAACGACTAAAGGATTTGCCAACGCTGCCAACTGCACGAAAAAGGAAGCGATAAAGACCTCTATTAGGACTCGACGGTGCTTTGACAAGTAGGGCAGAAACCACCGTAAACTAAAACGTTCTTGGGGTGTTTGGTTGGTAGCAGTCAGCAGTAATACCCGAACTTTGGGCGGAAAGTCAGTTGGATCGACATCTAATTGTTCAACCAATTGAGCGGGTTTGCAGCGCACAATTCCTTTGGATGGAACACCCACAACCACGGTATTGGCATCTACTTCATATAAAACGGCAAAATTATCACCGTAGCGAATCAGCGCTGGTGTCGGAATGCGTGTGACTGAAGCGACTGGTAACTCTATCAACTGCGCCTTCAGTCCGATTAACTCTGCCAGGTAAGCAGTAACTTGAAACGATATAGTCCCCTGACGTTTGATTTGCTCAGTTAAGATGCGGCGAACCACCTCTCGACGAAACGGCATTTCTAGGTGCTTCGCGATCATTTGGAAGCAGGCGAAGGCTGAATTTAGTTCTCCTTTACCGCCAAAAAATGGGTATTTTTGTTTTGACGCATTCTTTGAGTTTTGGGGGGCTGGTTGTGGAACTATTTCGTCTGATGCGTAGGGAATAATATCTAGGTCGTCAGCGCTATCTCTATCTACTCTAGTTTCAGTTATTGCAAGTTCTATCTCATGACTATCTTCTAAGATCAAATCTGACGGATGTATACCAAGCAAGCGTGCGGGGTTTTGACCGATGACCTGAATTTTGTCTCTGTCATCGTCTGGTTCTAGGCGATCGCCAGGTGAAAAATTCGTGACTGTACCACCGCCACTCACAAACCAAACGCTTTTGCTATCCAGTTGGTTAAATGGAGTTTTTCCTGAAGGTAGATAATATATTTTCGCTTGGGGTAAGGCTTTTTCTGCCAATTCTCTGAAATTTAAAGTGGCGATCGCTTGTTTTTGCCAATAGGAAGCGAGAATATCGAAAACTTCTACCAAATAAATGCGGTTCTTGCGAGCTTCGGCAAAAGCTGGGTATGAAGCCAGAAAGCTAAAATATGCCGATGCACTCAAGGTTAAACATACTACTTCGGTAGAAGCGATCGCTGTTTCACAGGCGACATCGCGTAACAAACCAATTTCACCGATAATTTCCCCCGGTTGCAGTAATTTTAGGGTGATTGGCAATTGCGTCTGGGGATCGTATCCCAACAGCCGCACTTGTCCCTCATAAATGATGGTGATGTTTTCCGGGAGACTTTCTTTACCGATGATTTTCTGGCCTATGCGATAGCGCCAGGCTTGCAGTTGTTCTGATAGATTAGCGATCGCTCCATCTGGCAATTTCTCAAACCCTTCTAGGGTGGTGAGAAATTCGGGAAAAGTGTTCTTAATATAAGTCATATAAAACAAGTTAAAGTGAGGAATTAAGTCGAAAATATTAGGGAGTATCTCTTTTACTAACAGTGGCAGTGTTTGGTTTTATGCCAGCAGTGACAAGACTTCTGTGGAATTCAGGTGTTTAAATGTGTAAAAGCACAGAGGGCAAGTTCGTCTAATTGCAGACCTGTATTTATATCACACGGGGACGATTGTTATGCGTTTTTCAAAATAAAGCATACTATAAATAGATCGAGGACAAGTTATCACTTGGTTAACGCTACATAATTTATACAAATAAAATCAATCTTTATTGCAACTATGCAAGATGGATACTTATCATCAAATCAAAATACATAAACGTGGTTGTTAAATTTAGCGCTGTATATTTCACTTTATGATAGTCAACATGAAAATATCACAGATGCTTTTCTAAGTAAATACCCTAATTAAGAATTATGTAATAAAAAAAACTTTAAATTTCTGAATTATTTTTTACAAATTCTCGAATACAGGGATTGACAATATCATTTATGGCGAAAAAACAGGAGTTTTCCTTGTTAAACATCACCTATACCTAATTATGAAATAATTCTCCATCACTTTTTTGCTAGCTTAATTTAATAAAAATTAACTTGAAAAGTAAAGCGGAAGATTTTTTCACCCTAGAGGAATCAACTATTAAATTTATGAAGGAAAGACAATAACTGCCTTCAGTAAATTTACTAGTTTAATTAATAGCGAGTCCATTTAATCACCACGCATAAAATAACCTCATCCCGGTTACAGCATGAGGTTGTTTAATTTTTCTAAGTAATTAACTCGCCTTCGATACTAGGCAAGATTGGCACTCAAATTGACCTGCACAATCACATCGTTGTAATCTTTGTCACCACCATTTGGTAAATCCTCAAAACCAAAGGTGTTATTTCCCAATAGTCGAATGTGATCTACCTTATCTGAATTAGCACCTAAAAATGTGAAGTAAACATTCTTATTGCCATTGCCACTGAGAATCGTATCAGGTGTGCCATCCACAATAATAAATGGTGCAAACAAAGAATTCGGATCAAAAGTGCCAGTGTAATTTGCACTGCCTTGGTTGCCTACCGTCAAGTCAATGCCTGCAACACGCCCACGCACAGCAGCTTCGGCGTAGCCAGCCTGGCCAACGAGAATATCTGCCGTGCCATCGCCATTGGTGTCAATACCACCATTTTCATCAGCCACCTGATAAAAGCCGACAAAGTTATTGTAAGATGCCTCTCTGTTGACTTGAAACTCAGCTGTTACCGATTGTGTCACACTCCGTAAATCAATCAGTTCGCCTTGATATTCGCCTTGCAGACCAGTACCTAAAGATACCTCTTGATTGGTTGGCTGAATATCCACTACCAAATTCTGAAAATTAAGAGAAAATCCTTGAGCTTCTATGTTGTTATTTGTACCTGAGGAAAAAAGCACACTTGAGAAGGGGGTTTTTCCAGACACTACAGCTTGAGTAGTACTGTTGGATACTAGATAAAATCTGAGTTTAGTATCAGAGTTGAATTCTAATATGTTTTTCAGGTCGGCGGGATTAAAACCATTAGGCAAATTGGCAAGAGTGGAGAAAACTACCTTTGAACGCAAAAGAGCCGCTTGTGTATAGCCTTCTGCACCAGGGGCTATGCCGTTAATCCTACCTTCTTCATCGTCAACAGTAAATACATTTAGTTCATTCACCTCTTTAGAGGTGTTGTTTTTAATCTTGACTGAGAGTTTTGCTTTATCATCTTTAATGTTCAGCTTAGTCTTGACACTAAAGATATCGCCTGTAATTGTCACTAGAGGAGTATCGTCAGCAACCGTAAGTTGAAACACATCACTGGCTTCCTCTCCAGCAATATCCTTAGCTGTGATTTTGATATTCAAACTACCTACGTCCTCATTCTCAGGAGTACCACTGAAGGTAAAGGTAGTAGGATTGAAGTTCAACCAAGTGGGTAGTAGCTCATCATTTTCCAGGGTTGCAGTGTAGGTGAGGATGTCTCCAACATCCGCATCAGTAAAGGTGTCAGCTGGGACAGTAAAGTTAAAGAGTGTGTCTTCAGTGACTTGCTGATCTGCAATTTCTTTTACTAAGACTGGAGGATCGTTGACATTATTAATCGTGATTTTAAACACATCACTGGCTTGCTCTCCTGCAAAATCTTGAGCGGTAACTTTGATGTTTATACTACCTACGTCTTGATTTTCAGGAGTGCCACTGAAAGTCCTGGTAGCAGCATCGAACTTCAACCCTGTCGGCAAAGGCGTATCGTCGGGCAGAGTTGCAGTGTAGGTAAGGGTATCTCCGACATTTGGGTCAGTGAAAGTGTCATCTGGTACAGTGAAGGTGAAGAGAATACCTTGAGTGGCTTGTTGGTCTACGATCGCCTTGGACAAGACTGGAGGAGTATCAACAGTAAGTTTAAACACATCACTGGCTGTTTCTCCACCAACATCCTTAGCGGTAACTTTGATGTTTAGACTACCTACGTCCCCATTATCGGGAGTACCACTGAAAGTCTTGGTAGCAGCATCGAACTTCAACCCTGTCGGCAAAGGCGTATCGTTGTCCAGAGTTGCAGTGTAGGTAAGGCTATCTCCGACATCTGGATCGGTGAAAATGTCATCTGGTACAGCGAAGCTGAAGAGAATACCTGGGGTGGCTTTTTGGTCTGCGATCGCCTTGGACAAGACTGGAGCAGTTAGTACTGAAGCGTAAACTGCCATTACTTCTGGCTGAAATGCCAGAGTTGGAACAATTGTCCCCGTAGAAACTTCCAGTTCCCAGTCACCACCTAATGCAGTACTCCCCGTTAAGTTATCAGACGCCGCTACTACTGCACCTGTCAATTCACTCAGACGTTGTACAAATGCTTTACCTTGCTCTGTTTGCCCGACTTCGCAACCATACAACAGCAGTTGTGCATCTGCACTCAAAACATTTGCCCAGTCCATGAGTTGCCGAGCATAATGGTTAAGGGTTTGGTAGCTGAGTTGACTGTTCCCCAGATAAACTTGCCCTGGTGCGCCGTGAGAAACAATGTGTAGGCTGTTGATTTCCCGATGAGTTCCCAGCACTTGGCTAATTTGTTCAATGCCATTCTGGTCAGGGTCTAAGACTACAACAGAGGTATTCGGCAATACACCTGCTACTAGACATTGGTAGTTCTCAACCTGTGGGTCTATGAAAACTAGGTGAGTAGCAGGTATTTGCTCATAAAAGTCTTGAGTTGGCTCTTTTGCGATCGCCATCGAGATGGTGTCTGACATAATTACTCTTATTAATTAATAGTTTTTTCGTTGCAGCCGTTGTGTGCTATATCCTGGAAATCACGTAGAAGCAGGATTTTTTTGGCATAGCCAAGGAGTCAATTATTAAACTGATATAAGAATCATATTTGATATCTGAACAAGATTTTAGATAAAATCCTGATAAAATCGGCTTTTCAGTCTCAGGATGTTTTCAAAAATTAAATTGGAATCCTAATATAAATATAAAAAGCTAATGGTAAACTTCAGTAAATATACTGCCTAAACTTTCGGCTCGATATTACCATACCATCAATAATAATAAATGGCGCAAACAGAGAATCAGCTTTGAAAGTCCCGGTGTAATTAACTGTCTTTTGGTTATTCACCGTCAAAAAATGCCTGTAACACGCTGATGCACAGGTTTAGGAGCAAAGGTTTTATTGGCGATCGCATTACATATATGAGTCCATGTAATCGCTATACAAAAAAGAACCTCACCCCGCAACCGGGATGAGGTTGTATTATTTTTCTAAGTAATTACTCGCCTTCGCTCTAGGCAAGATTGACACTCAAATTGATCTGCACAATCATATCGTTGTAATCTTTATCACCACCATTGGCTAAATCTTCAAAACCAAAGGTGTTATTTCCCAACAGTCGAATGTGATCTAGCTTATCTGAGTTAGCACCCAAAAATGAGAAGTAAATCTTTGGATCGTTATTGGCATTATTATCGAGAAACTTTTCCGCTTTACCATTGATAATAATAAAAGGTGCAAATAGCGAATCAGTTCCAAAAGTGCTGGTAGATGTTGCCGAACCTTGATTGCTCACCGTCAAGTCAACGCCTGTAACACGCCCACGTACAGCGGCTTCGGCATAACCTGCTTGTCCAACGAGAATATCTGCTTTACCATCGCTATTGGTGTCAATGCCACCATTCTCATCAGCCACCTGATAAAAACCGACAAAGTTATTCAATGCAGCTTCTCTATAAACCTTAAAGTCAGCCTTTACCGATTGTCCTACACCCCGTAAATCAATCAGTTCGCCTTCCTTTTTGCCTTGCAAATTTGTACCCAAAGATATTTCTTGATTTGTTGCCTGAACCGTTACAGCGAAATCTTGGAAGTTGAGAGAAAACCCTTCCTCTTGTGTGTTGGTATTTGTGGCTGAGGAAAAAACGACACTTGAAAAAGAGGCTTTTCCAGACAGTACAGCCTGAGTAGTACTGTTGGATACGCTATAGAATCGGAGTTTGGTATCAGAGTCAAATTCTAAGACGTTATTCACATCGTCATGCTTGAAACCCTTGGGCATATTAGCAAGGGAGAAGAAAATCACCTTGGAGCGTAAAAGAGCAGCTTTTGTATAGCCTTCTGCACCAGGAGCTATGCCATCAATCTTACCTTCATCATCATCAACATTAAATACACACAGTTCATTCACCTGTTTAAAAGTGCTGGTTTTAATTTTGATGGAGATTTTTGCTTTATTGCCTTTAGTCTTCAGCTTAGTCTTGACACTAAAGATATCGCCTGTAATTAATGTGAATAGAGTAGTAGGAGTATTTTTATCGGCAACTCCAAGTGTAAATATATCACTAGCTTCCTCTCCAGCAATATCTTTAGCAGTGACTTTGATGTTTAGATTACCTACATCCTTTTTTGTCGGAGTCCCACTGAAGGTAAGGGTAGCAGGATCGAACTTTAACCAAGTAGGCAGTAGGTCATCATTTTCTAGAGTTGCAGTGTAAGTCAGGGTATCTTCAACATCTGCATCGCTAAAGGTGTCAACTGGAAGGGTGAAATTGAAGACACTATCTTCGGTGGTTTCTTGGTCAAGAATTTCATTTGCCACCTCTGGCGCATGATTGAAAGGCGTACTAAACAGCGCCACCGCCGAGTCATCATATCCAGCAGTATAAAGGTATTTGCCATCGGAGCTGAGAGTTACAGAAGCCGCACCACCAAGTCCATCAACACCATCTGTATCATCTTTTTGAACTTCAACAAAACTTAGTTTGCCTGTGGTTGTATCCCGTTCAAACACAGCTACAGCCGAATCATCATATCCAGCAGCATAGAGGTATTTTCCATCGGGGCTGACTGTGACAGAATAGATACCACCAAGCCCATCGACACTACTGATACCATCTTTTTGAACTTCCACAAAACTCAGTTTGCCTGTGGTTGTATCCCGCTCAAACACAGCTACAGCCGAGTCATCATATCCAGCAGCATAGAGGAATTTTCCATCGGGGCTGACTGTGAGGGATTCAGCACCAGCAAGTCCATCGACACCATTTGTATCATCTTGTTGAACTTCTACAAAACTCAGCGCGCCTGTGGTTGTATCCCGCTCAAACACAGCTACAGCCGAGTCATCATATCCAGCAGCATAGAGGAATTTTCCATCGGGGCTGACTGTGAGGGATTCAGCACCAGCAAGTCCATCGACACCATTTGTATCATCTTGTTGAACTTCTACAAAACTCAGCGCGCCTGTGGTTGTATCCCGCTCAAACACAGCTACAGCCGAGTCATCATATCCAGCAGCATAGAGGAATTTTCCATCGGGGCTGACTGTGAGGGATTCAGCACCAGCAAGTCCATCGACACCATTTGTATCATCTTGTTGAACTTCTACAAAACTCAGCGCGCCTGTGGTTGTATCCCGCTCAAACACAGCTACAGCCGAGTCATCATATCCAGCAGCATAGAGGAATTTTCCATCGGGGCTGACGGTGAGGGATTTAGCACCACCAAGCCCATCGACACCATTTGTATTATCTTTTTGAACTTCCACAAAACTTAGTTTGCCTGTGGTTGTATCCCGCTCAAATACTGCTACAGCCGAGCCACTATATCCAGATGCATAGAGGAATTTTCCATCGGGGGTGACGGTGAGGGATTTAGCACCAGCAAGCCCATCGACACCATTTGTATTATCTTTTTGAACTTCTACAAAATTCAGGATTTTCTGCGTCATATTTCCCTTGAGATTGCAAAATAGTTTGTAAAAGTAATATTCTTTTCTAGTAAAAGAGAAGAATGTACTATATAGCTTATTGTCTGATTTTTATTCAAGCCCCAGTAGATATACTAAGTATTTTCCAGATTATGACTGATGTCAGGGCTTGAGTGGCGATTGAATTTATACATATATAGTTAAAGTTATTCCCCACAAATAAAACAACCCCATCCCGGAAGCGAGATGAGGTTGAAAGTTATAACTATTTCTGCAAATTAGATGAATTTTAGATGTCTACAATAGCTCGATCTATACAAGCCCTCATCTTTTCAGCTAGAGTTCGGGCATGGGGTTCTCTAAAAATAGAGTCGTGGTTTCCTGGGACATTTTGAATATCCAAATCTCCTAAGACCATTTCACTCCAACCCATTTTGGGGTCAACCTCCCGTTTTTCCAATGCATTGCGCTCATCTGCTCGGAATACAGTGACTCGACCTGGATAAGCTTTTAGAACGTATTCTCTGGCTGCCTGTTTATTGGCCTCTTCGATTGTTAATTTCCGGTAGTTATAAGGTACAGTCCGCCAGATTCTTAAGGAAAATTTAAAGATAAATTTTCGGAACTTCTCTTGAAGTTTATACTTCAGCCAAGAACTTTTATTCCTTATTTGCTCAAGTACGTAATTAGTCCCAAGTTTTGTCAGGTTGTCCCAATGCTGAGAAACTCGCTTTTCTAATGGCGCTTGTTTAATATAATTTGGGCCAGTGGTATCAAATAAAGCTAACAAAGCTACTTTTTGACCTTGTTTTACGAGTTGTTGAGCCATTTCCCAAGCTACTAGTCCGCCAAAGGAGGAGCCACCCAAAAAATAAGGGCCTTCAGGTTGAATAGTTTGTATTTCTTTGATG
This sequence comes from Nostoc sp. DedQUE04, assembly GCF_034530995.1. Lineage (NCBI taxonomy): Bacteria > Bacillati > Cyanobacteriota > Cyanophyceae > Nostocales > Nostocaceae > Nostoc > Nostoc sp. DedQUE04. Next base: position 37,914 of record NZ_JAVRCA010000028.1, read on the forward strand.
TAATGAGCCGCCATTTGTGCAAGCTTGGTAAAGGGAGCTTCTTTGCCGTTTAATCCTCGTGCTTGTAGTGCATAAAATGGCTGATTTTCACCTAAATGAAGTGATAAATCTCGATAATAGAGAACACTTAAACCAATTGCATGGATGCAAAACAGAGGTGGCTTAGAACCGTTGGGCTGCATTGGTACTAGTGATGACCAAGGCATCGATTTTTCTGAGTTGTTACTAGTACTACTCTCAACCTGATTATGGCTTTCTGGCAAAAACCCTTGCTGGCGAATAAAATTAGTTAATTGCTCAATGGTTGAATATTGCAAGAGAATAGCTAAGGGCAGATTTAGTTCAAATGTCTTTTCAATCTGAGAAAACAGGTGTACTGCAAGTAGTGAGTTTCCACCCAAATCAAAAAAGTTGTCTTTTATGCCAATGGGATGAATACCTAAAAGGTTTTCCCAAATTTTGGTTAACTGAAGTTGTAATGGATCTTCTGCTGTGGCAAATATTTTTTCTATTTTAGAATTAGTTAGATTCAGCGCAGATAAGGCTTTGCGATTGACTTGGTTATTAGCATTCAATGGCAGAGAATCAACTATGAAAAAGGCAGAAGGCAACAAATGTTCAGGTAACTTTTGCTGGAGAAAACTCAGCAGTTGCTCACTCCCAAAAGTCTCTCCTTGTTTGGGGACAACATAAGCAACTAAAATTTTATCCCCAAGAACATCTTCTTTAGCAATCACTACAGTTTTTTGTACGCCTGGATATTGATCCAAAATTGTTTCAATTTCAGCTAACTCAATGCGAAAGCCGCGAATTTTTACCTGATTGTCTAAGCGCCCTAAAAACTCAATGTTGCCGTTACTTAAGTAGCGTCCTAAGTCACCAGTTCTGTAAAGGTATGCTCCAGATTCGCTGCTAAAGGGATTGGGGATAAATTTCTCAGATGTTAATTCAGGACGATTAAAGTAGCCTTGGGTAACACCGATACCGCTGATGTAGATTTCACCAGTTACACCAATAGGGAGGAGTTGCGATCGCCGATCGAGGATGTAGATTTGAGTATTGGCGATCGCTTTTCCTATGGGAATTTCTGACCTAGTGTTACTGGCTTCGGTGGCAGTTTCCGGATCGTAAACCGTGGCTGTTAAAGTTGTTTCTAGCGCTCCATAAGCATTCAGCCAGCGTACTTGCTTGCCAACTTTTTCTACCCAAGTTAGATAAGCATGGCGTGAGACTTTTTCACCACCAACCATAACTAAGCGCAAGCTGGCTGGCAAAGTTTGGGGAAATACAGATGGCTTTTTAATTAACTCATACCAAAAAGCAGTAGGTAAATTGACAACGCTAATCTGTTGTTGAGCAATAAATGGGAAAAACTGCGTCGTCGAGTTTTGTAGCTCTTGAGGCTGGAGAATTGTGGTAGCACCAGTAATCCAACTGGGAAAAAGTGATTCAATGAAAGTATCGTAGCTGATACTAGGTATGAGTAGTAGGCGATCGCTCTGAGTCAACTCCCAAGTTTCGCTAATTGCCAAACTGTGGGTGACAAGATTATCGTGGGTAATAGCTATACCGTTGGGTTTTCCATTGCAGCCGGACACATACATTACACAGGCGAGAGTCCGATCTGTGCCATAACTTTCTGGATTTTCAGTTACGTGTACAGCAATCACTTCCCAATCACTATCCAAACAGATAGCTTGTGCTTGATGCTCAGAGAGCTTCTTAACTAATGAGCTTTGGGTTAACACCAAAGATATTTGGGCATCTTCTAAAATGACAGTCAGACCATCTTGCCCAGATGTTGGAGCGATCGGTACGTAAGTTCCACCGACTTTCAAAATACCCAACAGCCCCACAATCATCTCCAGGGAAGGCTCTAGATAAAGACCGATGAGTACCCCTGATTCTACGCCTAGAGTTTGCAAATAGTAGGCTAGTTGATTTGCCCGTTGGTTAAGTTCTTGATAAGTTAATTGCTGATTTTTAAAACTGACTGCAATATTATTTGGAGTTCTTTTAGCTTGAGTTTCAAACCACTTATGGATACAAGTATGCTGGGGATAATCAGCTTGTTTGCTATTCCACTCAACTAACAATTGATGTTGTTCAGGCGCTGTCAACAGGGGTAATTCAGCAATCGGGCGATCGGGATTAGCAACAATACCTTCGAGTAAAGTTTTGAAGTGTCCCAACATCCGCTCTATGGTACTGGCATCAAACATCTCGGCATTGTAATCAAATACCATGCCTAGACCATTATCCTGTTCTCGCAAGACCAATGTCAGATCGTATTTGGTCTTGCCATGATAGATGTAGCCAAATAAAGAAGTGATAGTCAAATCAGGTAGTTGCACTGATGCCATGCCACGACCATTCGACCAAGGAGGATTGAGGGAGAATTTTACCTGGAACAGGGGCGAACTATTGCGACTTCGCTGTTCTGGTTTAAGTTCTTCAATTAGCTTTTCAAAGGGTAGGTCTTGATGGGTATAAGCCTCTAAGCAATCCTTACGCACTCGGTCTAATAATTCTCGGAAAGTTGGGTTGCCTGCAAAGTTACTTCGCAGTACAAGAGTATTAGAAAAAAATCCAATCAGCCCCTCGGTTTCAACTTGTCCTCGACCTGCACTTGCAAAGTTAATTAGTAGGTCTTCTTGTCCAGAATAACGGTAGAGCAATAGCTCAAATGCTGCCAGTAGAGTCATGAACAGGGTGACACCCCATTTTTGACTCAGGTCTGTCAGAGTATGGTTCAGCGCCTTTGATAGCAGCAGGGCCGCGCGATCGCCTCGATAGGTTTGCACTCCTTGAGGACGGGGGCGATCGTAAGGTAACTCAATGATGGGTAAATTGCCTTCTAGCTTTTGCTTCCAGTAATTTACCTGTGACTCTAAAACCTCTCCCTGGAGCCATTGATATTGCCAATTGGTAAAATCAGCATACTGTACTGGTAAGGGAGTTAAAGGAGAAACCTGACCTGCTGATAATGCTTTATAGATGGTAATCAGGTCTTGATAGAACAGATCGGATGAAGCACCATCACAAACTATGCAGTGCATATTCCAAATTAGCAGATGTTCGCGATCGCTTAATCGCAGCAGTAACACCCGCAAAATTGGCCCATTGCCTAAATCAAAAGGTTGATGAGCTTCTTTAGTTGCCAGTAGATGAGCTTCCGCTTCTCGTTGTTCATCTGGTACTTGCCGCAAGTCAATTATTGGCAATGTCAAGGAAACATCGGTGGCGATGACTTGAGTGGGCTTTCCATTCACTGCTGGAAAAGTTGTCCGCAGAACTTCATGGCGACGGACGACTTCTCTTAAACTTTCCTCTAAGACAGCAACATTAAGGTTCCCCGTAAAACGCACGACAACTGGCATATTATTTGAGGAACTATCAGGTTCAAACTGATGGAGGAACCATATCCGTTGCTGACCAAAGGAAAGCGGCAAGTTGCCATTCCGTTCACAAGCGACAATTGGGGGAATTTGTGAACTGGCGGCTGTGTTAATTTGTCGGAGAAAGTTGATGATTTCGGCTTTTTGAGTTTTTAACTCGGTTAGCAATTCTGGTGTGAGACTATCTTTTGCCGCCCGATAGCGTAAGCGTTCGCCCTCTAGCCAAAGTTTGACATCGCGCTGACGCAGCTCAGATAGTAGTTCATCTAATGTTTTCATAGCTCACCTTCCTCGTAATCATCAGCTGTTTCACTCTCAGCAGCCTGAACACCTTGGGTTGCCCAACGCAGAGTTTCTACTCGTTCAGCCAAATCCGCTACCGTTGGTAATTCAAATAAATTGGACATCAAAATTTCTGCTTGCAAAGCTTGGCGAACTCGAGAAACCACTTGAATTCCTAGTAGAGAATATCCACCTAATTCAAAAAAGTTGTCGTTAATCCCAACCTGCTTGACATTAAGAACTTGTGCCCAGATATCTGCAATCTGCTGTTCAATGGGAGTGCGAGGCGCTACATAATTTGCCTCCAGTTCCGGGCGGGAAGCATCAGGCTGTGGCAATGCCTTGCGATCGACTTTGCCATTGGGGGTTAACGGCATCGCTTCTAGTGCCATAAAGATTGTTGGCACCATAAAGTCAGGAAGTTGTTGTTTCAATAATCGACGCAATTGCGAAATTACTTCCAAGCTATCTTGACCAGTTTCGGCAACAATATAACCGACTAAACTAGTCTCATTAGAAATGTCTTCTCGAACAATTACAAGAGCTTCTTTTACTCCTGGATGTTGTAGGAGTGCGGTTTCAATTTCACCCAATTCTATGCGGAAACCACGCACTTTTACCTGATAGTCGATACGACCCAAGTATTCAATATGTCCATCTGGTAAATAGCGAGCCAAATCCCCAGTTTTGTATAAGCGCGATTCAGGATTTGAACTGAAGGGATTAGAAATAAATCTTTCAGCAGTCAGTTCGGGACGATTTAGATATCCCCTTGCTAATCCTTCGCCACCAATATACAACTCACCTGATATACCAATGGGAACGGGTTGTAAATGGGAGTCTAAAATGTAGATTTGGGTATTAGCTAGAGGGCAACCAATGCCTATTGCTTTATTTGCCGTTGTCACCTTGTAGCCTGTTGACCAAATCGTTGTTTCTGTTGGCCCGTAAAGGTTCCACAGACAAGCTCCCTTCGGTAATAATTGATTGGCGAGGTCTTTAGGTAAGGCTTCACCTGTGGAAATCATCTTGAGTTGAGGACTACCTTGCCATCCGGCTGCCAGTAGTAGCCGCCAAGTAACTGGTGTCGGTTGCATAAAGGTTGCCCCGGAGGTGGTTAGCGCTTTTAACAGTTGTGTCCCGTCAGCCGCAACTTCACGGCTTACCAATACCAACTTCGCACCTACAGACAGGGGTAGAAAAATTTCTGAAACGGCAATATCAAAGGATAGGCTAGTAACAGAGAGGAGAGTATCTTCAGCAATTAAACCGGGTTCTTGAGCGATCGCATTCAGAAGATTAACAGCACTCTGATGTTGAATTTGAACGCCTTTCGGTTGACCTGTCGAGCCAGATGTATAGATGACGTAGGCTAAGTTATTGGAAGTGACGTTATGTGTTGGGCTATCTAACCCATAATTTATAGATTGCCAGTTGCTATCAAGGCAAACAATCTCTGCTTGATGGTTTGGTAGCCCCGACTTTAGCTTCTCTTGCGTTAGTAGCACTGACACCTGAGCATCTTGCAGCATGAAAGCTAAACGTTCTTGAGGATAAGCATAATCTAATGGTACGTATGCTCCTCCGGCTTTGAGAATGCCTAAAACTCCTACAACCATTTCCAAGCTGCGCTCGACACACAGACCAACCAGAACTTCTGATCCGACTCCTAAGCTTTGGAGATAATGGGCTAGCTGATTGGCTCGCTGATTCAGTTGGCGGTAGCTAATTTGTTCATTTTCAAAAACTACAGCGATCGCATCTGGAGTCTTCTCGACTTGAGCTTCAAACAGCTGGTGAATGCAGATATCTTGGGGATAAGCTGTTTGAGTATTGTTCCATGTTGCTAATAACTGTTGCTCAACTGCTGGCAAAATTGGCAATTTAGCAATAATTTGATTAGGGTTAGCAACTATACCAAATAACAAAGTTTCAAACTCTGCCATCCGGCGGCGGATAGTATCAGCGTCAAATAAATTAGTGTTGTACTGGCATTCCAGAATAAGTTCACCATGCGATTCCGTAGCATTGATAAACAGTTCAAAATTCTCGAATGCACGGGGATTGGAGAAAAATTCTACCTCTAAATCGATAAAGGGAAGTCGATCGCTGTCTAAAGCTTGGTCGACATTAAATATAATTGGTACTAAGGGAATGCGGCTAGAATCCCGTGGCAATACTAATTTTTTTACCAGACTACCAAAAGTAAATTGTTGATGATCGTAAGCATCTAAGACAGCCGATCGCCGCGTTTGCAAGTAATCGCTGAACGATTTTTCGCCATTAATCTGGCTACGCAAGGGTAGTAAATTTACACAGTGACCTACAAGATTATATTGCCCTAAAGCAGCTTGTCCGGCGGCTGGAATACCTACAACTAAATCGTTTTGTCCTGTTAGACGGTGCAGCCAGACCTCGAATCCTCCCAGGATCGTAGTCATAAAGCTACAACCGAGTTTTGTTCCTAGTTGTTTCAGGTTGGCAACTAATTCGGAATTTAAATGCCAATCTTCGCGGGCGGCGTTAAAGGTTCTGAGTGGGGGACGGGGGCGATCGCTAGGGAAATCGAGTACAGGTACAGAGTCAGCGAATTGTTGTAACCAGTATTTTTCTGTGGCGATCGCTTCTGGACTATCCGCCTCTTCTTCCTGCAAAATCGCATATTCACTTAAGTAGTCTGGTTCTTCTAATTCAGGAACAATACCCTGTTGCAAGCCAGAATAAAGTTTACCCAAATCTGGCATCAGCACCGCCCAAGACCAACCATCACAAATAATATGATGGGCTGTCAAAATAGCTAGATGCTCCTGCGGCTGCAATTTGACAATTTTTGCCCGAAATAGAGGGCCATGTTCCAAATCAAAAGGTTGCTCTACCTCTTGTCGCAAGATACTAGCTAATTTTTCCTGTTGTTCCTGTGATTCTACGTTAGACAGTTCAATAATAGGAATTTCAATTTGCCGAGAAGCAACAATGCAGAGTGTATTGCCATCGGTGCTAAAAGTTGTCCGTAGTGCTTCATGACGTTGTACTAACTTTTCCACCGCAGATTGGAAAAGTTTGACATCAAGTTCGCCTTTTAGTCGCAGAGATTGAGACTCATTATAAGCACAATTAGCAGCATCGCCCATTTGCACAGAAGCCCAAATTTCTTTTTGTGATTCTGTGGCGGGGGCGGTTAGAAGTAATTCTCCATCTGCAAATGGATCAAAATCAACCGCAGTTAATGTCGATTGGTAATCTACAGGTGATAAGGTCATAAAACTCTATTATTTTCTCAGTTTATTGAATGTGGATAAATCTCAATCTTTTTTAGATTCTTGACTTTAAATACCTTGTTTAGCCAAGATTGTAGACTTTAAATAATTACGCGCGGGGACTTCTATAAATCTATATGTCAATGATGCAGCCAATAAAACAATCATAAGGAATACTCCTAAAGATGTCAACGATTGATATTCTGTGAATTCTTTGCCAAAAACATCGTGAAGTTTATAAAACCAGAAAATTTTTAACAATTCTTGAATAAACCAATGAACCATATAAGTTGAGTAAGAGATAGTCCCGATATATAGCATTAATTGTGAATTTAGAAACTTTGATATAACACTTTTGTTGTTGATAGATACAGCTAAAATCAGTAGAGAAAAAGCTGGTAAAATTAGCCAATCATGAATATTACGAAAATGATGCCAGTAGTAATGCATAATCAAAATTATCCAAGTTATAGCTATAATTGCCAGGAAATTAAGATTAAAATACTTTTTATAATCACCTCTATGATAAATTTTGTAAGTTACAATACCAAGGATGCATTCTAGCCCACATCTAGCTAGCGAAGGTATGCCAATAATAGTATCTAAATTGCCACGGGTAAAGGTGATTAGTAGTAATATGCAAAAGAGAGTAAAACTATAAATTATCAAATCATTTGTGGATTTATTTTTTAATAAAATTAATAATAAAAATGGAAATAGACAGTAAATAAAAAACTCTACACTTATTGACCAAGCTGGCTCATTCCAATAGGTATTACACCAGAATAAAGGTGGACACTTTATGTCAAATGCTTGGAGAAGAAAAATATTGGAAAAAAGAGCAGTTAAGTTAAATTTACCAGTAAAAGCAGAAGTGTTTAGGAAAAGCAATTTTACAGCCTCTAATCCAACAAATAAAGAAATAATAAATATATGTAGAGGATAAATTCTAGCAAAACGCGAGAATAAATATGAACGATAGTTTTTTAAACTGACTTTTAAACAAAAAGTCTCTGCATAAACGTGAGTCATGATAAAACCACTCAGAATAAAGAAAAAGTCAACCCATAAATATCCATTTTGAAAAAAATTAGTATAGGCTGATAAAGTTGAACCTGTTTTCGGTAAACCGTAGTAAGAAAAATGGTGTATAACAACAACCAAGGCTGCAATACCGCGTAAAGAAGTGAGCGATTTGATATGTTTATACATTGAGATTTTTGGTTTTAGTTTCTACCTATAGCAATCCTATTTTAATTGTGAAAATTGATTTTAAAATTAGACGCGTAGTTAATTTATTTCGGCTACACGAAGGATGTAATAAACGCTTATTTTGTATAAAAAAAGCTACGCAAAATGTCTAAAATAAAAAATTTCACAAATGATTTAGAATTGCTATAGAACACCGATTCAATATTCAGGGTAATTAATAATTAGTCATTTGAGAAAAATTAGATTTTTTTCACAATCTTGTCGATAAATTGTTTTAACTTTCCCTCAATAGATTTTAGTTTTAATACACCAGAGCGCAGGATCGTAAATTTACTTTTCGGTCGGCGATCGGATAGAAGACCCAGAGCAAAAATTTTGATCCGGTCTTTCAAAGCAGATTTATCTGGTGGAGTGGGTTTTAATCCCAGTCTCCGTAAGTAGCTGTTGACTTGATATATTCTGGCTTTGAGATCGTAAGGTCGCAGATAAAAGAGGATACTCAAAGCTACAGAGACATTATTACCATTTTTAGCCCAATGGGGTGCCAATATCGGATGATGGAGTCCCTTGCCTGGTTGCAAATGGTAAACCTTTGCTTTACTTTGATTCTCCTCTTTATAATTTGCTACGTTCAGGTCGCCTACATAAAATTTTTCAATTTCCTCTTCGCTCAGTACAGAGCGATCGCTTTGATTGAAGAGGCTCATATCTTTCTCGCCCTGAATTTGAAACAGGAAATTCAACTCACTATCGATATGGTAAGGTGTAATAGAATTTGGGGAACCAATAAAGATGTAAGCACCTAGCCACGTCATCTGCTTCCGAAGGGGTTTACCTGTAAGAGTTTCGAGTTCAGTTATAATCTGGTTAACCAAGGCAGCATATTCTGGGTCTACTTGAACATCTTCAAGCATCACCCAAGAATCCGATTCACCAATATGTGCGATCGCCTCGTTAATTTGCTTGATTCCAGGTCGCTGATTCCACTTTTGCTCAACAGGAACTTTGCTGATATAAGACTGGATTTTATTTGTTCTACCCTGACTTAGCATGGTATTTGCAAGCTCAACTAAGCGGGGAATCTCAAATAAAGGATGTCCTGCAAGGTTGTGCGAAAACATGAAGTGAGAAGAGTTGAAGTTTTCCCGGAAGTTTGAAACATCAGTTTCAATGATTTGTTCGGGAATTTTCAGATCGGACTTAATAGAACTCGGTTCAAGTAGATTATCAACTGACATACAAAACCTGGATGGATGAGTATTTACTATTTGCAAAAATTACTGACGCTTACTACACTTTCTATACACTCGATTTTTTAAAGCACTTCAGAAAACACTTGCGACTTGTAAATATTTCCCAGGACGCTCGGTATCGGGGATATACCAAGCGGGGTTTCCTTGGGGATCTCGTCCTAATTTGGCATCAGGTTGCGGAGGACGATTACGTAAACTGTTATTGGTTTCGCGGTTTGTTACTTCTATAGGCGGTGCAGACAAGAAGCCAGCAGATTGCATTTCGGCAATACTTTCTTTAAAGGCTGCCATTACGAAAGCCAGATCGGCTTCGGAATGGGCTGTTGTCAAGAAGCAAGGACGGTGATCCCAAGTATGCACTCCCTTATCCCGCAGCAAGTAAAACAGTAAATCTCCGTAGGGAAACTCTGGTAAAGACTTCACCATGAACAGGGAGCCGAAATTATAAGCTGTAAACGGAGCCTGGACTTGCTGGAAATAGCCCATAAGTTCCGCTACAAACTTATCGGTTCTGGCATTGAGATTTTGCTGCAAGCTGGGGCCACTCTGTTTTAAATGTTGAAGTACTGCTTTGGCGGCTGCTAGTGCTAAAGGATGGCGGACGAAAGTGCCGGCGAAGTAAGTCACGCCTACCTCTGGAACGGAGTCATCGCCAAACTGCCAAAACCCACCATCCAAAGCATCCATATATTGTGATTTGCCAGCAATGACTCCAATTGGTAGCCCACCGCCCACAATCTTACCGTAGGTTGCTATGTCCGCTTTGATACCGAAATGTGCTTGAGCGCCACCTGGATGAATTCTGAATCCGGTAACGATTTCATCAAAAATCAGGGCAATACCAGCTTCTTCCGTGAAATCACGCAATTGCTGGAGGAATTCTTTAGGCTGGTATTCAGGGCGACGGCTTTGCACAGATTCCACCATCACTGCTGCTAACTCATCAGCCCGACTTCTGAGGATTTCTAGAGACTCAGGCGAATCATAGTCCACCACCAAAATGTTCTCTACCATTTCGGGTGGGATACCAGGAGCAGCAGGAATTGACCGGAGTTTTTTTGTACCTCGAACAATTACTTCATCCAAAATACCGTGATAAGCTCCAGAAAAGATGGCGATTAAGTTACGTCCTGTGATGGTACGTGCCATCCGCATCGCTCCCAGAACCGCTTCTGAACCTGTGTTGCAAAAAGCTGCTCGGTCAAAGTTGGTCAACTCACACATCAGCTTTGCCACTTCTCCAACTAAGGGAGTTTGCGGGCCAATTTCCATGCCGAGTTTCAGTTGTGCTTCAATTGCTTCAGTAATGAAAGGTGGCGACCAACCAAACAAATTCAAGCCAAAGCCATTGCTTAAATCGACATATTCATTGCCATCAACATCCCAAAGTTTAGAACCTGAAGAACGAGACGCCACGATGGGGTAAACCATCTCTTTCATCGTCGGGTTAAACCCGGAAACAGTTCTTGGATCTGCTAAGTAAGGGCGATGAGTTTGAGTATATTCTTTGGATTTTTGAGTCCGTTTTGTATATCTTTGGATAATTTTGTCTAGATGAGTGCGTTGTTGTGCTGTCAGAGTTTTAGTCTGGGTCTTTTCAATTCGAGCAGCCGCACCAAATGCCTTTTTAGCACCATTTGACTCTGTTTCTACTGATGCTGATTCTTTGCTGGTTTGGGTTTGGGGGACAGATACAGCATTTTGTGGCTTGACACCATTACCATTATTTTGAGATATCGCCGCAGGTACAACTGGGACTGTTACAGATTGACTGCTATTACCCAATAGCGCCAATTGCTGGCTCATAATTTGTAGCTGCTGATTAATCACACCTTCTAGGATGCTACTAGATGCAGCAGGTTGGAGGGAAATCTTAGGTGCAGATCCATTTGATCCATTTGTATGAACTTCATGAACTACCAAGGTGGGTGATGTGGTTACAGCTACAGGTTCTGGCAATGGGGCTTCTGGAATGATATCTGCAACGGTTTCTGTTAATCCTAATGCGGATAAAGTTTTGGGAGACAAAGCTGAATTGATAAAATCAGCCAGTGTTCCTAAATTGGGGTAAATTTCTAATAACTGCCTAAGTGTTACTTTGACTTGAAATTTTTTCTTTAACGCTAGCCCGACTTGTGTCAGAGATAAGGAATCTAATCCCATTTCTAAAAATGTGATCGAGTCGTCAACACTAGCAATTTCCAATCCTGAAGTTTCTTCGATAATTTCTTTGAGCAGGGGAATAAGCTTTTGCTGAGGGGATGTTGTCATAAATTGGGTCTTTTCTAATAATTGGGGATTTGGAAGTTTGGGAGTTGCTGCACGATTGGGATGAGGTGGAGGATCAATCCAGAAGCGTTGGCGTTCAAAGGGATAAGTAGGTAGAGGAATTCGTTGTCGCGTTTCCCTTTGATAGAAGTTGCTCCAGTCAATAGATACTCCTGCTAACCACAGTTGTCCTACCGCCTTGAGTAATGCCGTCCATTCGGCTTCGTTTTCGGCGTTATCACCCAAAGAAGGAATCGCAATCTGTTGTTTAATATCTTTTGCTTGTTGGCGGGCTAAGGTCGTAGTTGTGATTCGCGGCCCCACCTCTAACAGTAGGCGTTCTGGCTGCTGCCATAGAGTTTGTACGCCCTCTGCAAACCGCACAGTCTGACGTAGATGTGTAGCCCAATACATCGGATCGGTTGCTTGCTGGGCTGTAATCCAGTCGGCGGTAACTGTAGATACAAAGGGAATTTGGGGAGGTGATAATTTAACTTTCCCAACTACCTCAGCAAAGGGGGCTATGATGCTATCCATCATTGGGGAATGGAAAGCGTGGGAAGTGTGTAAATGGCGACAGACAACTTCTTCGCTTTCTAATTGTTTTTGCAGAGATGCGATCGCCTCTGTAGGGCCAGAAACTACACACAAGGAAGGGCCATTAATTGCAGCGATCGCTAGTTCTGCACTCAATCGCGGCTCTACCTCTTTGGCTGGTAAGCGCACTGAGAGCATAGCCCCTGGGGGTAACTCCCACATTAAGCGACCGCGAGTTGCCACCAACATCAGCGCATCTTCTAAGGTGAATACACCTGCAATACAGGCGGCGACAAATTCGCCAATACTGTGACCAATCATGGCTTGGGGCTTGACTCCCCAACTTTGCCATAGTTGCGCTAAAGCGTATTCAATGACGAATAGTGCTGGTTGGGTAAAGCAGGTTTGTCGCAATGAGATAGCCGCAGTTTCGCGCTCGCTCGGTGCTGGATAGATGATTTCTCGTAAATCCTTGCCCAACAAAGGCTTAAGCATTTCAGCACATTCATCTACAGCTTCCTGGAATACAGGTTCGTGGTTGTAGAGATTCAGTCCCATGTTCACATATTGCGATCCTTGTCCGGGGAACATGAAGACGACGGCTGGGTTGCGGATTTCTGTATGACGGGTATTTACTTGATTTGGATCTAAAGATTGCAGGGCTGCGATCGCATCTGTGATATCGTGACAAACTATACTACGTCGGTAATTAAAAGCTTTGCGCCCGCGCTGTAAAGTATAAGCTACATCAGCTAAGTTAATTTCGGCATTATATTGTAAATGTTGCTGCAAATTTGCTGTTGCAGCCTCTAAAGCTTGACTAGTTTTTGCCGAGAGCAACAATAGCTGTTGTGGGCGAGAAAATCCTGAACTTTGGATTTGTGGCGCTTCTTCTAGCACGATATGAGCATTAGTCCCGCCGACACCAAAAGAACTCACACCCGCTCGTCGCAAAGTTTCACCCTCCGACCATTCAGCTAGTTTGGTATTTACATAGAAAGGGCTGTTGGCAAGGTCAATCTTGGGATTGGGAGCCTCAAAATTTAGACTTGGTGGGATCTTTTTATAATGCAGGGCAAGAGCGGTTTTAATTAACCCTGCTACTCCAGCCGCCGCAACTAAATGTCCGACATTGCTTTTAAGAGAGCCGATCGCACAAAATTGTTTAGCATCTGTATGCACTCGGAATGCTTGCGTCAGCGCTTCAATTTCAATCGGGTCGCCTAAAGGTGTAGCTGTGCCGTGAGCTTCAATATAAGAGATGGTTTCTGGATGGAAGTTAGCATAAGCTTGCGCCATTGCAATCGCCTCTGCTTGTCCATCTACGCTGGGAGCGGTAAAGCTCACCTTATCAGCGCCGTCATTATTGATACCAGAACCTCGAATTACAGCATAGATGCGATCGCCATCATGGAGTGCATCTTCTAAACGCTTGAGGACAACTACTCCTGCGCCATTGTTGAACATTGTGCCCTGAGCGCTGGCATCAAAAGGACGGCAATGCCCATCTCCAGAGAGCATACTGCCTTCTTGTGCCACATAACCGCTGTTTTGGGGTGTAGTCATAGATACACCACCAGACAAAGCCAAATCGCACTGATAGCTGGTTAAGGCTTGACAAGCCTGAATGACTGCTACCAAAGAAGTGGAACAGGCTGTATTAACGCTGACGGCTGGGCCTTTGAGGTTGAGTTTGTAAGCCGCACGGGTGGTTAAAAAGTCTTTTTCATTGGCTAACATCGTTTGGAATTCACCGATGCGATCGACAATTTCCATACGACCAGCAATATGGTTAGCAAAATAAGTATTTTGACCACAACCAGCGTATAAACCTATCAAACCCTCAAAAGACTCTGATTCATAACCAGCATTTTCTAGGGCTTCATAAACCAACTCTAGAAATACTCTAGCTTGTGGGTCCATAACCACAGCTTCAAGTGGATTAATGCCAAAGAAAGCGGCATCAAAGGTTTCGCCCCCAGGAATTATCCCTCTAGCTTTTACATAGCTAGGATCTTTGCAAAGGTTCGGATCGATACTAGGATCTAATTCTTCATCTTCAAAGAAAGTCGTTGATTCTAATCCCTCGCACAGATTGCGCCAAAATTCATCGACATTTCCAGCGCCAGGAAATCTTCCTACCATGCCAATAATGGCAACACCATCACTAGGATCTTGGTTATCGGATGCTTGCATATTTACCATTGCTTAAACACCTTGTTGATGATTACGGCGACGAGTACGAGCTGCTTGTTGGCGTTGGGCGCGATTTTGCAGCTTGTCAGAAGACGGTTGGCTGTTCTGGTTTGAATCCAAATACTTTGCTAAAGAGCCAATTGTTGAATACTGAAATAGCTTCACAGCAGGTAGTTCAATACCAAGTTCCTGTTTTATTCGCGCAGCAACTTGGAGAATTGAGATTGAAGTTGCTCCCAAATCAAAGAAATTATCATCAATCCCGACGCGATCGATTTTGAGCAGTTCGGATAAAATACCTGCAAGCAGACGTTCTAAATCGGTTTGTGGAGCAATGTAGGCTTGTTCCAGTTGCGGACGTTCTCTACTTGGTGCTGGCAATTTATGTCTATCTACTTTGCCATTTGCAGTCAAAGGCAGTGACTCTAACATCACAAATGCTGATGGCACCATGTAATTAGGTAGTCGCTGTTGTAAGAATCCACGTAATTTATTGTGCGTATATCCACTGTTATAGTGAGGAACAATATAAGCCGTTAACTGTTTTTCACCTGCTTCATCTTGACGAGCTAAGACGACAATTTCCCGAACATCAGGATGTTGTGCAATTTCTCGCTCAATTTCCCCCAGTTCAATTCGGAAACCGCGAATTTTTACCTGATTGTCAATACGACCTAAAAACTCGATATTGCCATCTGGAAGATAACGAGCTAAATCTCCAGTTTTATAAAGGCGCGTTGCTAAATCGCTATCAAAAGAGTGAAAAATAAATTTTTCGGCAGTCAAGTCGGGGCGGTTTAAATAGCCTCTAGCTAATCCATCACCACCAATGTACAATTCACCAGCTTCTCCAATTGATACTAGTTGGAGGTTTTTATCTAATATATAAACTTGGGTGTTTGCGATTGGGCGACCAATAGGAATCGAAACATCTGGTTGTAGTGGCGCTGTTATCGGATGGCAGCAAGTAAAAGTTGTATTCTCAGTTGGCCCATAACCATTAATTAGTTGACAGTTATCTACTGTTTGGAGAAACTTTTGTACATGGGGAACAGATAAAACATCACCACCGGCTAAAAGTTGGCGCAAAGATTTTAAAGCATCAATTTTTTCATCTACTATCAAGTGAAATAAACCGGCTGTCAGCCAAAGAGTAGTAACTTGGTATTGCTGAATAATCTGCCCTAATTCTTCTAAAGATGGTGTATTAGGAGGGTAAATTACTAGTCGCCCACCATTAAGTAAACAACCCCAAATTTCAAAAGTAGAAGCATCGAAGGAAATAGGAGCAAGTTGCAGAATTACTTCTTCAGGTGTGAGTTGAGCATAATTAGTTTCTTTGACTAACCTAACTACACCACGATGGATAACGCTAACACCTTTGGGTGTACCTGTAGAACCTGATGTATACATAACATAAGCCAAGTTATCAGCAGTGACACTAGTGCTTAAGTTATCTTTGCTATTTTGAGCGATTGTGTTCCAATCTGCATCTAGGCAAATTACAAATGCTGTGTAAGTAGGTAATTTGGTAACTAGTTCTTTTTGAGTTAGTAGTACAGATACCTGAGTATCTGACAGCATGAAAGCTAAACGTTCTTGTGGGTACCCTGGATCTAATGGTACATAAGCTCCACCTGCTTTAAGGATAGCTAAGAGTGCTACAACCATTTCTAAGGAGCGCTCTATGCAAATTCCTACAAGAATTTCTGTTCCTACCCCTAGCGATCGTAGATGTCTTGCTAGTTGATTAGCACGATTATTCAAATCTCTATAAGTGAGATGCTGATTATTAAAAATTAGTGCTATAGCATCAGGTGTTTTCTCTACTTGTGCTTCAAACAACTGATGAATAGACGCTTGTTGAGGATAATCAGTTTGAGTATGATTCCACTCTATTAGTAGGTTTTTTTCAGATTCTTTCAAAATAGGTAATGTTAAATTATCTCGTTCTAAGTTTTTTTCTGATGATGAAGCTTGACCATTAGTCATCAGTAATTCATTTTTATTTTGAGCCAATGAATTAGTTATTAATTTCATTTCTAACTTAAAGCAAAAATATTTATATCAATGAGTAACAAGGAATTGAGTGTATTTAAATTTAAAATAAGATGTTTATTTTACCTATTTATATAAACAGATAAAATAAATAGTGGAAAAGCGTTTTTATATATTTGAATATTAGTGTTTTCACGTAGAATTTATGGTTATATTGTTAGCTTTAAATTTATATCAAAAGACTAATTTGACAAAAAATTATGCCGCAATCCTACAATATTTGTGTGAAAGGGCACTGACTCTAAGATTTAGTTCTCTCATTCTGACCTATTTCCTCCAAATCGCAGTTATTTCCAGTACATCTTCATTGAAAATTAAAACTTTAGGGATGTTTGCAATGGGAATATTAACTGTACGCAGGTTTATTTTGAGATAACAAGAAGAATTAATACCTTGAGGAACAAAGAATACTGCGATTTTAGCAACTGATAAGTAATGTAAACTCTTCGAGGTGGTTGGACTCCAGCGAAACGAAAATAGGGTGAGCATTACAATACCCACCCCACAATAACCAACTATTTGCTGTAGTCTATGTAATTGAAAACCGCTGTTTTAACTGATAGTTATTTCTGCCGTGCTGCACTAGGCCAACAGACTAAGCCACAACACTAGCAGAGAAAACGAAGTCATTTGCACTCAGATTAGTTGAGGTAATTTGTAGTAATGAAGCCAACTCTGTATTTCCGAGTTTTACGATAGTGTCAGCACCCTGTTGCAATAGGGTTAGAGCACTAAATTGAGTGACACCAATCCCGCCCAGGCCGATTTTATCAGTACCGATCGCAAAATCAGCCACAATGTTCTTACTAGATGGCAGACTGGCGTTAGCAATCCAGAATTGGTCAGCACCAGCACCACCAGTGAGGCTATTACCACCACTTTGTCCAGCAAATAACACATCATCACTATCGCCACCAAACAGCGAATCATTTACATTGGAGAAGAGTTTGTCATCCCCAGAACCACCGTAGAGACGGTTATTGCTACCTTTACTGTTGAGGGTGTCGTTACCTGAGCCTCCGAAGGACAGTTGACGAGTTCCTTCAACTACTGTCAAAGTATCATTACCTGCTGCCCCAAACAAATTATTACTACCATTGGCTTCAACTACGGTAATTTCATCATTACCAGCACCACCATCAGCACTAGTGTTGTTAGCAGGACTATTTGCACCAATCAAGACTCGATCGTTACCGTTCCCTGTGGATACTGAGGAGTTACTACCAACTAACACCGCGTCATCACCGCTTCCAGTCACGATTGTGTTACCTTTAGTACCCTCTACAAAATCTGCTCCATCACCTGTGAATAAGGTTTGATTTTGCTTGAGGGTAACATCATCACTACTGGTAGAATCAAATTGAAGGTCTAGTGTTGTTAGTCCAACAGTACGGCCATCAAACCCTGCGGCTGTAAAGTACTGAGTATTGCCTACACTTTGAGAATCTAGAATTGTTGCTTGACCATTAGTAGTTTCTTCCGAAGTCAAGACTTCTTTCGTGGAGGGAACTATATCCGGGCCTCCCACCAGTGCTTCTGTAATGGCACGACCTTTCAAATCGCCATTACTGGGAATTTCTAACCCCAGAATCCGAGCAAGTGTAGGCGTTACATCAGCATTACTGACGGGCGCATAGTCCACATAGCCTTGTTTAAAATCAGGGCCAATAGCCTCCATATTATTGAAGGTATCACCTCGACCAAAGCTGCCATGCATCCCCTGCCCTTGCTGCAAAGTTGTATCAGCAATTTCTACCTGAGCTTGAGGGTTGTTTGGGTTATTTGGGTCGCTGCTAAAGCTTTTGAAGTTGATAACTATAGATGGAACCGGTGTTTTAGCATCACCTTTTAGCCCGATCGCACTCAGTGGTAAAGCACCTGGAATAGTTCCATAGGCATCGTCTACAAAAATACCACTGATGTAGTCCTTTTGCGAGAGCAAATTCACTACCTGTTTGGCTAAATCAGCATTGCCATTGGGCAGATAAATCAAGTCTGAACCACCGTTAGCAGCTACAACTATCTTTGTACCTGGGTCAAGTTGGCCATTAATTACTTCACCTGTTCCACCAATTACACCATTCCCAGAAATAGGACGTTGACCTTTTGTGGCATCAACAGTTGCATACTGGATCTTGTTGAGGTCTGGGGGGAGAGTTGTAGGGTTAGGATCGTATAAGGGTAGACCGAGATCGTGAGCCAAATCAATCGCCACAAAGCCTGCTGGGAGAAATCCCGGATTTACGCCTGCATAAGTTTGGGTGGCAGCATAACTTGTAGTTTTTGTCCCTTGGCTATCAATAGCTTGTTTGCTGATGGTAGAAAAACCGTGGTCGGAAGTAACAAAGACATCAGTAGTCTTGTCTAAGCCTGTACTCTTGAGATAGTCAAGAAGTTGCTTTAAATTATCATCAGCGTTTTTCACCCCAGCTTTGGAAGTAGGGCCATTGATACCTGGTGTCAAGGTATTTAAACTATCACCCTGGTTGTGTTGACTACCATCGGGATCTCTTGACCAGTAAACCAATGCGAATGGTTTACCATCTTCTTGAAACTTAGGTAAAATTACTTTGGTAGTGGCATCTGCAAAGTATTGTTGTTGAGCCACATTGGCATTCAGGGTGCCAGGAGTTGTGTTGGTACCAGCTGGTTGGACTCGCGTTGTCGGTTTTACATCTAAACCAGCAGCTTGTAACCGACTAACAATATCTGGATCGAGTGGAACGCCAGAAGGTGAACCAGCAGGTGTAGTCGGCGGTGTCGCACCATTTGTAGTGTCATCAATAATAATTGTATCGGGAGTAGGAATAGTACCTGTAGTACCACCTTCTCGGTTAACTTGGGTAACATCTTGGATGGCAACAGGCCCCAGTTTACCAACTGCTGCTGTGTTGAAACCCTGCGATCGCGCATAAGCTAAGAGTGACTCTTCATCTAAAAAGTTGTTACCGGGAAATTTTTCATCGATATCTCCCAGAACTGCATCATTTTCGATAAATGGGGTGACACTACCATTGGCATTAGCACTAGGAAAACCAGTGTAAATAGTGTTGCTAAAGTCACCTGTATCACCAAGATAATGCCCTGTGGCGATCGCAGAAGCATTTGGGGTGGTGAACGTAGGAAACAGCGAATGACTATTGGCGAAAGTAACTCCCTGCTGACGGATACTATATAAAGTCGGGGTATCAATTGGGTTTACAGAACCGTTACGCAATCCATCTGCAACAAAAATAATGACATTTCTACCGTTCCCATTTGTATCAGTCATGCCGACTACTCCTTAAGTATTGTGAGCTACTATTAATTAATCGCAACAATTGTGTCTCTATAGATTGAGTGATGAATTACACTCAACTCAAGCAAAAATTCTTGGCTACAAAAACCTAAGTAGTATTTGGCTACAAAATGCTAGGTGTCTACACAAATTAGTGCAGACAATTAAATGAACTTAACTTTGGTTACTTACTGTTTCAAAAGATAGTTGTTCAATGTTTAAGGAAAGTTATAAACAAGTTAAGGTTTTGCACAAAAAGATCCCCGACTTCTTCAAGAAGTCGGGGATCTGAACAAATGACAGAATGTTGAATCTAAACTGTAATTATCTTTCGGCTAAACCACACTAGCAGAAAAAACGAAATCATTTGCTGTAAGGCTAGTTGCTGCAATTCCCAGCAATGAAACCAACTCTGTATTTCCGGTTTTCACGATAGTGTCACTACCCTGTTGCAACAGTGTTAAAGCACTAAATTGTGCGATCCCAACACCGCCAAGCCCGATTTTATCAATGGCGATCGCAAAATCAGTCACAATATTTTTGCTAGTTGGCAGACTGGCGTTAGCAATCCAGAACTGATCGACACCAGCACCACCACTGAGGCGATTACCGCCCTGTTGACCAGCAAATAACACATCATCGCCAGCGCCACCAGACAGGGAATCATTGGAATTGGAGAAGAGTTTGTCATCTCCAGAACCACCGTTGAGACGGTTATTGCTACCGCTACTGCTAAGGGTATCGTTACCTGAGCCACCAAATAATGATTGACGAGAACCTTCAACTACAGAGAGAGTATCATCACCTGCCGCCCCAAGTAAATTATTGCTACCACTAGCTTCCACTACGGTAATAAGATCATTACCATTGCCACCATCAGCAGTAATATTTTGAACCGGGCCGTTTTGACCAATAAATATCCGATCGTTACCCTCTCCTGTGGACACTGAAGAGTCACTGCCGACTAACACCGTGTCTTCACCGTTTCCAGTCTGAATTGTGTTACCTTTAGTACCCTCTACAAAGTCTGCTCCGTCACCTGTGAATAAGGTTTGATTTGGCTGAACGGTAATATCATCGCTGGTAGTGGAGCCAAAATTAATTTCTTCAGCTTGAGGTTGACCTAAGCCAGGAGCAAGATTAAGGGGCTTCTCCAGTTTCAGTTGTAGAATCTCATTGTTGTCTATAACTGGATTTTGAGGATCGTTTCCAGGACGACCTGTAGAGAAGGGATAATTGTTGTCATTAGCTACCAAAATGGTATTTTTGTCAACAACTAGAACATTTTCAATGGTTTGGAATGGGAAGTCGAAGGTGGTCTTACCATCCCCATTCAGGTCGTTGGGGTCTTGGATATTTAACAAGTCTGCAACTTCTTCTTTCGCTACATAGCCATTAGAATCTGTTTTAGACAAGTCTATTTTGTAGATCCTCTTAAATTTAGCCGCAGCCCCTTGATTGTTATCCCGTTCGATGACTAGGTATTCATTATCATTGATAACTGCTAAATCTCCAATGGAATTTGACGGATTATCCAATCTGTAGTACAGCTTTTTATCAGTGTACTTGTGGCTAGCAAGGTCAAATTCGTTAATCCGCAAAGCACCAGGGGTATCGCCCTGAACTGTACCTTCTAAGAGGAAGTAAAGCTTGGTTTTGCTGGCGTTAATTGCTCCACCTTCAAAACCCTTAGAACCAGCCAAGTTAGCAAAGGCATCACCTGAAAGCACATCAGGGTTTTGTGGCGATCGCACTACATTGTACTGAGGATCGTCTCTGAGGCGATCGCGTACTTCATCCGCGATATCTGGGAAATCACTAAATAGCGCGTCTACACCTAATTGATAGAACTGCTGAATTTCTAGTGCTAGCTGGCCCTTGTAATCTGCCGCTAAGTATTGATCTTCCGCCCGGAAGGTGTAAGGATGAACCTGCAACCCGGCGTTGTGAGCATCTTGAATTAAGGTAGAAAGAGGTAATGTTGTCTTATCAGCATCATTGATTGCTCCATCCCCATTCACATCATCGGCTTTGCCATCACCATTAGCATCAATACCTTTGACGCTAACAATCATCCGCTTCCAAGGGCCAATGCCATCAGCGTAGGTGGCAACTTCAGCCAAGCCTTCTGGAGTTCGCAAGTCGCCATAAGTGCGAGTGTCACCACTTACCTTCAGGTCATAAGGCTGACTTTCGATGATTTTGCCGTTGATATCAATGTCACTTGCATCTAGCAATTGAACTAGTGGAATATCCACTCCAGCCGCAGGCATGATGGTATCATGTAGTTCTTTGAGGTTGCCCACTTCAAAGGACTGGATGAAGATGCGACTGGGGTCAGTGAAGTTATTTGCTTTGAGCGCATCAATTAGTAACTGACTGATGTTTCTGTTAACTTTTTCTGTAGTGCCTACATAAGTGGCTTCATTGGCCAAATAAGTTGGATGCTTAGTTTCTGGGTAGATGCCAATCTTTTTACCTGTTGTCGCTTCTACATCCTTAACTAAATTGATGATTTCCGTGAAGGTAGGAATTTCAAATTGATCGTCAAAGGAATGATCGCGGAAAGGTAGACGTTCTTCTGCGCGTAAAGTCTTGATTTCAGCTAAGGTGAAGTCTTCAGCAAACCAACCTGTAAGTGTGTTTCCATCTAAACTTACCGTTTTCTTGCGATCGGCAAACTCTGGATGTTTGTAAACATCTGTGGTTGTATTGTTAAAATTGACAGTACCATCAGCGTTTAAAACTGCTAAAGCTGGCTCATGGCGAGCAATTAACACACCATCTTTTGTAACTACTAAGTCAGGCTCAATAAAGTCAGCGCCTCGCTCAATTGCTTGCTTATAAGACTCTAAGGTATGTTCTGGACGATAGCCGCTTGCACCTCTGTGACCAATAACTTTAGGTGCTTCTCCATTTAAAGTTTTGAATTGATCGGGTGTAGCGATGGGAGCTTCTAATAACTTACCAGTGGCATCAAAATGTAATAGGTAAGGGCCAAACTCGTCTCCCACCCAGATTGTCCCGTCTTTATCAAAGACGAATGACTCTACATCAAAGTCTGAGCCAGTTAGTAATCTTTGAGTAGTTCCTTCATTCACAATTTCAAAAGGAACTTTATTGTTAGGGTCAGACAATTGAATGTAGTCTAAAACTTTAACGCTGCCATCTCCATTTTCTGTTCCCTTAAAATTCGGGTCTAAACGATTGATCCGCAGTAGGAAATCTGCACTATTGTCTTTGCTACCGTAACCATTGTCTGACAGGAAGTAGAAAGAGTTGGTGTTAGCAAATTGAACACTGCTAAAGCCTTGAATTGGCTGTCCTGGGAAAGGCCCCGTTCTGCCATTGGCTGAAATGTCTGCACCAGAAGTTGGCCCATCACTAAAGGTATCAGCAGGCAAAGAGGCAAAGCCTACTAACTCAACTTTTGGCACTATTGAAGCAAACATTGTTTGGTAGATGTGGGTTTGATCGTTTAAACCCGCAATTCCTGGAATATCAGAACCGTAGGCGTTATAACCTTTACCTACCAAGCTATTTAACACTTCAGAACCAGCACCTTGGTAGTAAACAGGTACGGGACGGTTGGTGTGAGTTCCCCAACCATACTTGACATTGGGATCTGACCCCCAGTAATGTCCAACTTCTGCTGGAGTATCCAAATTGGTTAATGCTTCAGCACCTTGATTTTTTACTAAAGTCGGAAAATTACCGTCGAGAGTCAGGTAGTGATCGTGGTCAGCAGTAACGATTAGTAGGTTTTCATCCCAACCACCATTGTTATCAATCCAGTCAATCGTAGATCCAACTGCTTTATCGAAGTCCAAGGTGGTGCCGATCAAGTTGTCTATATTGTTATCATGGGCAGACCAATCGATATCGCCACCTTCAACCATTAACCAGAAACCATCAGGATCTTTACCCAATACATCTAATGCAGCACTTGTCAAGTCTTTGAGAGTTGGGTTTTCGTTAACCTCTTTGGCGATGAAAGATGCATCCGTCTCTCCGGGAAGCAGTGGACGTGTGGTGTCCACTTTGGTGTTATCACCTTGGTTAGTGAAAACGCTGAACATATCTAAACCAGTGGTGCTGTAGTCGCCGTTGGCAGAGCTTACAGGTAAGTTACCATTTTGACCACGCGCCCCGTATAAACCGAAGAGGCGATCGCCTTTTTCTGGATCGATTGTCGCCGCAGTTTCAGCCAGTTTCTGGGCAGCATTTTCACCCCGCTCTAAAAAGGTGTAATCGTAAATGTTATTAGTTGGTTTAGTGCTAAGTTCTGTGTAGGTTGATTGACGAATGAATTCATTGCTCGTATTCGGCTCAACCCCGTTTGGTAGTAAATCTCCAGGAGCAGAGAGTGGGTGTCCACCACCAAGTAATACCGTCGGTTGATAGACACGGAGTTGCTGTTGCAGGATGTTGTCTAATGCTGGATAGTCAGCATCATACTTGCTGCGACGGTTAACGTTGGCAGCAGCAGCAGCAGGTGTGGCGTGGTCAATGGGAACTGAAGTTACCAAACCAGTAGATTTACCAACTTCGTTTGCAGTTTTGAGAATTGTTTCTAGAGGATTCTCGAAAATATCAACGCCAACAGCGTTGTTGTAACTTTTAACGCCAGTGTACAGAGTTGTAGCGGTGTTTGCAGAGTCAGGATAGCTGTACTTAATATATTCAGGATCGTTACCAGGAGTCCAAGGATTAACACCACCTTTGGTAGGGTCATAACCTACTAGGTTTCCAACAGCACCATCACTGACTTTTGCACCACCTGTTGGGGTATTACCTGGGTTAAAAGTTGGATCGAAGGTGAAACCAGGGCGAACCTGGCTCTCTCCTGTGATCGGATTAGTCCCGTCAAGGGCTGAATTACCAGTACTAAAAACTCCATCACTATCAGCGATCGTTGTCCCATAGGTGGTTGCCAAACCGTAGCCTTGGAGTGTTTGAAAGTTGAGTCCTTGCCCCTTACCTTGTGTATAAAAATCACTCAGATTAGCGCCTGTCTTACCATTTTGAATCTCTTTGTAGATGGACGCAGCACGAGCCATTTGCCAGCCCATACCATCCCCAATCATAATGATGACGTTCTTAGCCATGAAAGAGAATCTCCCTGTGCTTAATTGTTGAGATGGTCTTGGCTCTAGTGGAATCAAAAAAGTAATATGGTGAAGAAAAACTAATAGTTTTAGGCTTCAAAGATGTAATTAACTTGTCAGCTTTTTGAGTCTGAACTATTAAATGTCAACCACTACTACAATTGTCATTTCCCTAGAAGCTTTTAGTATCTTAATTAACAATGTAAATTGCATATTAATTAAGATACATAGCAAAAGTTGTGAATAAATTGTGAACTGGTTAAGAAACCTTGTATTGCAATCTTGTACCTAATATGCAATTAACAATTTTTTGCATATTTTTGGTGATGTTAAAAATTATTTTTTATACATTGAAATGATATCTCTTTTGTAACTTTCGTCAGATAATAAGTTCTTTATAATCCAATACGGTTCGGGCTACTTGTACAAAATCGTGGGTTTTGAGACGCGATAAATCGCCGTCTCTACAAGTGTTTTGGTCTTATCTCAACTGTATTGCTTTATAACCCTTCTCTTTAATTGCTTTTGCAATAATGATTGAGTACAGCTTCATTAACTTTTGCTGTCTAATGAAGCTGTAACAATCACAAGAGGCGAACAAATTAAGCTACAACACTGACAGAGAAAACAAAGTCATTTGCTGTGAGCTTAGTTGATGTAATTTCTAGCAATGAAGCTAACTCAGTATTTCCAATTTTCACGATGGTATCATTACCGTGTTGCAATAGTGTTAGCCCACTAAATTGAGTAACACCAATACCGCCTAGCCCGATTTTATCAATGCCAACTGTAAAATCAGTGACAATGTTCTTGCTCGTTGGCAGACTGGCGTTAGTCATCCAGAATTGGTCAGCACCAGTACCACCAGTGATGCTATTACTACCCCCTTGACCAGCAAATAGCACATCATCACCATCGCCACCAAACAGGGAGTCATTGACATTAGAGAAGAGTTTGTCATCTCCAGAACCACCGTAGAGACGGTTATTGCTACCGTTACTCGTGAGGGTGTCGTTACCTGAGCCACCGAATAATGATTGACGAGAACCTTCAATTACTGTGAGATTATCATCACCTGCCGCCCCAAACAAATTATTGCTACCACTGGCTTCCACCACCGTAATTTCATCATCACCAGCACCACCATCAGCACTGGTATTCTGAGCCGGGCCATTTTGACCAATAAATATGCGATCGCTACCATCTTCCCCGGAAACTGAAGAGTTATTCCCTGCAAGCACTGTGTCATCACCGTTTCCAGCCAGAATTGTGTTACCTTCAGCACCTTCTATAAAGTCTGCTCCGTCACCTGCACTAAAGAATTGTCCTGGCTCAAGATTGACAGTATCGCTGTTGCTAGAACCAAAACCGTTGGGAAAAGTAGGTTGTACAGTTGTCAGATTATTGGGTAATTCGAGAATACCAAGTTTTTCAGCAGCCGTATTACCTGTAATGTTAAAGTCGTTATCGTTAATCAAGGCTAGAGTATTGGGTGCTACCAATGCTAGACCTTCTAATTTTTCCACTCCGGTGTAGCCTAACTGAGCAGCATTAGCAATCAAACTCTTGCTGACAGGGATAATATTGGCAGTAGCTAACTCCGCAGAGGTCAGTTGTTCAATAGTTTTACCAACTGGTAAGCTAAAGTTAGCAGGGTTGTTGATGTTAGTTGCCCCAGCTAAATCAATTTGGTAAATTAGTTTATTGCCAGCAGATGTACCATTATCATCTCGTTCAACTACTGCAAATTTGCCGTTACCCAAAGAAACTGCATCGCCAATCTTATCGGTTCCCGGTAGACCTTCTAGGCGATATAAATACTCTCCTGTTACCTGCTTGCTGACAATATCAAACTCTAGAATTCGCAGGTTGAGAGAACCTTTGGAAGTCGCATCATTGGCGACATCTGGATTATCGATCGCACTCTGAATAAAAGCATATAATTTATTACCTTCTAGTGCGACTGCTTCAAATCCTCGATTATTGCGACGTTGAGCATAAACTGCTGGCAATACCTCAGTGCCAAAAGTTCCCGCCGATCGATCTGGGTTGGGTGCTGTGGCAGTTCCTTGAGGGATAAAGCGATCAATCAGTTTACCATTAGTGTCAAAGTGGTAAATTGCCGGACGGTATTCATCTACCAGCCAGTAATCTCCATTTTGGGCAACGACAATACCCTCTAAATCAGCACCCAAAGGATCGTTAGCTAGAACATTGTTGTTTAAGTCAACGGCAATTTCATCTGTGTAAGCTAAACCGTTTCCTACAGCTTGCAAGTTAGGTAGTCCCGTTAATGGGGTCGTTCCATCTTGGCGAAATAGTTCTGTTCTGTTGGTAATGCTGATTTCACCTGTGGTGCGGTTGAGTTCAAAGCTGACTATTTCTGGTTGGAAGTCGGGTAATAAAAATGGTCTTTTGACACCATCGGGTTCTCCATTGGGGCCACGATCTGTGTTGGTAACAAATTTCAGGTTGCCATTTGCTGCAAACCCTTGGAAATACAACCCAGAAAAACCACCCAAGAAAATATCTTGATTTTTAGATGTCGTGCCTAACTTCGGTAGGTTTTCAAATTCATAGATAGTCAGCTTGGGTTGGGCAACAGGATTGCGAGGATTGTAACTAGTGGTATCGATATTTAGAGAATTGGGGAAGGCATTGGCAATATTTTCCCAAGGCACCAGTTTAAAGTTAGAACTGACGTTTTCGCCATCGATTGTCTTGGCAGGTTCATTAGAGCCGTCTTGGGTGACAAATAAACCAAATGGAAAGTTAGGCCCCAGTGGCAGATTAATTACATCAGCGCCATCTGACTCTTGCACGCTGTCAATTGACCCATTGTTACCAATGGCAAAGTTACCCACGTATTCGTTGTTACCTTCACGTGTGTAAGCAACAAAGGTGCTATCGCCTTGGCTGGATGCTAACAAGTAGCCTGTGCCGTTTTTGCCATAATAAATAGTCAACCCTTCGGCATCATCGGTAAGGTGAGAACCACCCTCAAAACGGACGCGATCGATCGGCTTGCCTGTTGTGCCACCGTCCGGTTCTGCCTGGAATTTCCAGATGCCCACATCTTCTTGGGCTATGTAGAGAAAGCCGGTTTCTTGGTCAACCACCATCCCCTCTGTTTGGGGAGAACGCCCTTCTGCAATCGGCGAGGGGATGGTAAACTCCCGCACCAGTTCAGCGCCAATTTTGCCATTCCCTTTGTCAATCAATTTGAACTGAGCTATATCTCCAGTTTCTCGCCGACTGGTAAAGACATAGTAATCATTAGTTATGGGGCTACGGTATAAGGTAACTCCGTAAGAACTGCGAGTTGATGCAGAATAGGGAGGTTCAAAAGGTGATGCTTGGAAGATAGTACCAATATTGCTATCGGTGATATCTTCCAAGTATTCTCCGGGGGTGGTGGGGTTGGAGTTGATTTTGAAGATTGCTAGTTTATCATTGTTGCGATCGCTAGCTACGGCAATATCAACAGATTGATTGCCTAATTGAAAACCGTATTGCAGGTCAATGTTATTGTAGCGAATGCCACCGGGATTAACTGTTTGCAATAAATTACCAGACAAGTCATAAACCCGCAGTCCAGCATTTTTGACTGAGGTTAATACTAGGCTTTCGGAAGCATTTGTGGCATTAACATAGATGGCAGGGTCATCAGCATCAGCATTTTGATCTACAGCAGGCAGTGCTGGATCTTCATCATCAAATAAATCGGGACGAGTTTCTAATCTGGGTGCAGCAGTGGGAACTAAGTCTGCATTCAAAGTGAGGATCTGGGTAAATTGGCTTTGGTTAAAGTTGTTATCACTTACCAGCACAATGGACTGACGACCATCTGCTAGTTTGGGGCCGAAGGCAAGACCTTCTATATTATCCACTCCTGTAATCGGGTGGTTTGCATCAGTAGGCAGATTCAGGTCAGTTAAATTCAACAGCAGTCGTTTTTGGGCGGGTTGGATAGCTGCTAGTTGTTCAGTACTCAGATTGTTGAGAGAATCGTAGAAGCTAATGTCAGTTGCACCTTGCAAAGAAACTTCGTAGATTTTGATCGTGTTACCTACACCTTGGGCAAAGGAACGTTCTAACGCTAGTAATGTACCACGATTATCTATTGCTAATAAATCCGCTAAACCATTGTCAGCAGAACCTGTGCTGGGATTGGGTGGTTCGGGAATTGCATCAGTAATATAGAGGTATTCTTTTTCTGGCTGTCCAGTAACCAGATTGTATTGCAGAATTCGGGAACGGCTGCCACTGGTGAGTGAAGCTTTTAATCCATCTTGGGACAGCGCGTTTTCAGTGGCGGTGAATAAGGTTTTCTGGTCGGGTGTAATGGTGAGGCTTTCAAAGGCTAAGTTATTGTAAACACCTGATGTCTGCGTATCATTTGCATCGATAATACTGTTACTGTTGGTATCTTCAACTACTGGTAGGAATTTCCTGGGGACAAATAGCGAGCCTGTTTCTTGCCCTGTAGTTAGCGAAAACTCTTTAATAAAGGGATTGCTAACGCGACCAGCACCAGGATTAACTTCGCCCTCGGAAGAGATAAAGACTGTACCATTGTTAGTTAAAGCGATACCTTCTGTGTCGAGGCTGTTGGTTGCAAAAAAGTTGCCATTTTTATCTTTCAGGGTGGTGACATTGGTAAAATTCACCCCGGAATCAGCGGCAGTAAAGGTATAAAAGCGGGCAGGGGCAACTTGGGAGCGATCGTCTGAGATTGCGTAGTAGCGGTTATTCGCAGCATCATAAGTGACACCAGATAATCCACCCACTGGAGTTTGTACCCCATTCACAGTTCCCGCCGCACCAGTAGGAATAAAGCCAGTGACAAAGGTAGTTTGTCCCAATAATCCTACATTAGGAATGGTTTTACCTGCTTCAGTTGGCCCAGCTTGCACATCTGCGAATACTAAGCGATGGTCAGAACTGGGGAACGGGAAAGTACCAACTGGGGAAAATGTTGGATCGGTATTCAGCGGCCAAAATACTCCTGAATTGGCAATTGTCAAATTAGCGGAAGGTAACACATAGTCAGTCCGCAGGTTTCCGGGAGTCGTATCAGCAAAGTCTGCGGTGTCAAAGCTAGGATTACCATTTTGGCTAATGTTTGCACCAGCTTGTAAGCCTGCTTGTTGGCGACCACCCAGGCTGGTGGGAATAACATTAGTATTGATACTGGGATTTTGCAATAGTTGGCGAATAGCGTTGTCAAAACTATCACCATCCAACGGATCTGCATTTTGATCGCCTACAATCACAAAGCTCGATCCAGCAGCAATACCGCCAGTTTTACCCTCATCATCGTAAATGTAATTACCATTACCAGGGGTAATATAGTCTGCCCAAAAGCGGATCTCGTCGTGGTTGCGCTTACCGTTGCGGTCTTCCGCACCATCAAAAGTTGGCGGTGTGGGGTGGCTGGCGAGGATGTGAATTGTCTCACCGTTTACCTGGATGGGTATATCCCAGTGACTTTTAGAAGAAAGGCGTAGAACTGCCAATTCCTCCTGAGAATACCAATCATTTGGCTGTGGTGTTGTTGGATCGTCAGGAAGCAAAGCATTGGGCATATCCTTCCACAGAAAATTTTGAAAGGTGCGGATGTTGGCAGTGTCGATGGGATATTTGGATAGCAGCAATATCCCGTATTGACCAGGGAAATTCCCAAATCCGAAAGCATCATCGCCATATCCTGATTCGCCTAGGGTTGTAACTGCTGTGCCATTGTTGTTCAAGTCAAAACCAGAGGCAATACCTGTATTAGAAGGAGCGATGTAGAAGTAAGGGTAGTCAACGGGTGTTGTACCATTCTGGCTGACGGCTAGGTAATTTTGCCGGAATAGTTGAACTGCCTCCGGGGAGTAGTCAAACTCGTTAATTAGCAACACATCCGGGTTATTACACTGGATGATTTCTGCAACTGCCTTTGCTTGAGCGTTGTCAGGGGTAGACAAATCGCTGACTAACTGACCTTTGGCATTACGATTCAAAGAAGCGTTGAATTGAGAAAAGCGAATTGTATTAGTAGTTACCATGTTTAATTCTCAGATAGATTCTAGACATGAGACTGTTTTGAAAATTAGGAATAGGGAACCGCAGAGGCGCAGAGTACACAGAAAAACCGGAGTTCGATTAAATCTGCGTTAAATAAAGATGAAACGAGTATCTGTTGCCAAATTGGTATTGCGGTTTAACCCGTTTTCCACAACAGCAATTAATTCCGTTCCATTGTTGGTGAAAATGCCTACAGCCGATCTCACTGACCCTAACGAGTAATTGTTAGCAACTCCTTGAAGCTGAATTCGATCGCTTGCTTGAAAGTTGAGAATATCGGCATAATCATTGTTGCGAGAACTGGTATAGAAAGCTGAAGTGGCATCACCTAAAAGGTAAGTATCTGCACCTTGTTCGCCGTTGAGGAGGTCAATTTCGTTTGTGCCACCGCCCCAACCAATTAGGCGGTCATTGCCATTACCCCCAGAAAGTCCGTCGCTGCCAAGTCCACCTAAGATGGTGTCATTGCCATCGCCACCAAGGAGTACATCTATGCCTCCCTTGCCATCCAGGTAATCATTGCCTGCTCCACCGTCGATTAATTCACTGGTATTAGTGCCGATGACGCGATCGCTCCCAGCCAGAGCATTGACTATGTATTTGTTCAAACCAGTAAGTTCGCTGACAAAGATGATGTCGTTGCCAGATGTCGCCTTGTTATTGGCAACAGTCAAGTCAAAGGTATCGCTAACATTACCGCCTTTACCATCAGCAGCAGTAACTGTAACTGCGAAAATGCCGATTTGGGAGATAGTGCCGGATATTACACCTGTGTTGGCAACGATACTAGAACCAGTGGGTAAACCTGTTGCACTGTAAGTCAGGGTGTCACCTGGATCTACATCAGCAAATTTGTTACTGATATTGAAAGAAAAAGCTTTATTAGTAGAAATGATTTGGTCGTCAATCGGTTGTACTACTGTGGGAGCATTGTTTTTAGGGAGATTAAACCGAGCCACACTAGGGTCATGATCGCTATTCTGGTCGGCAAACTCTGAGTTGATGTGAACAACATCATATCCATCCAGGTTGTTGAGCAAGTTGTTACTAACTAAAACGTGGTCAAGGGTTTGGGCGTTACCTTCAAAGTTGTAGGTGTAACGCTCATTTTGCGGCAGAGTTTCAATTAAGGAAGTCAGTCCAGCGCTTTCTAGGGTGTTGACGGGGTTGGAAAATTCAAAGTCATTTAAGTCACCCGCCACTACTACATTGGCATTGGGGGCGATCGCTAAAATATTGCTGACAAAGTTCTTCACCAAAGTAGCTTGTTGCTGGCGTTGGATTTCACTACTGAGAGTTGGTGGTTGATTCGGCCCAAATAATGGCTGGTCGCCACCTTTAGAATTAAAGTGGTTGCCAATTACATAAACAGTTTCACCGTTGAAAGTAAATTCACCAACTAACGGCTTACGACTGCTAGTAAAGGCGGAGTTGGTGGGGTCGATTAAACCAGGACTATTAGAAACTGTAGGAACACCAGAAACATTGGTAACTGTGGTGCTGGTGGTGGAACTACCACCAGGGCGATCTACAAAGTTGACACGATTGGGATTAAATAAGAAACCTACCCGGATATTTCCACCAGGTTCACCGCCATTCGTATCGTCTACTGGGTTAAATTGGCGATATTGATACGTGGGGCCACCAGCAGCAGTAATTGTATCAATTAACTTTTGGAAGGTAGTGCTGGCATCAACGACGCTATCATTTGTTGCACCGTTATTGTCCTGAATTTCTTCGAGACTAATGATATCTGGTGATTTGAGATTATTAACAATGCGATTAGCCAGGTTGTTAAATTTGGTTGGATCGTCGCCTGGATCGAGGTTTTCGACGTTGTATGTAGCGATCGTCAGTTGGTTGGTGGTAGAAGTTAGGCTAGTGATTTCTTTTTGAATGTTACTGTTCTGTACTACTGTGGGAGCAGCCGATACTAAAACTTCATAGTTGTTAAAGCTGTAGTCAACTACACCGACAATATTGCTAAGTTGCGTACCAACATTAACTTCAGGTAGCACTAAGGCATTATTGAGATCGTCGATCTGAATCCGTTCAGAATTGAAGTCTGAAGCACTAATCAGGCTACCACCGCGAACCGTTCTACCTGTGGCATTTGCGCCATTGTCTGCTAATACCCAAATTTCCTCTGATGTGCCAAAGTTTGCAGTGGGTGAAGTAGTAATTGGGTTATTCACCTGTACCAGCATTCCTTCTAAGCTTTCATAGAAGTCGATGCCATCCTGGGCAGGATCGAAGGTGGTTGTTCCAGTTTCGATATTAGCGATCGTGTCGTTATCGATTACCGTTGTCGGGATAGTTCTGCCACCATTACCAAGGATTGTAGCAGTGGGTAGATCGTTGCCACTAGAAACGGTAACAATAGTGGGAGCGGTTATTTGTGTTTTGGTTAAATTATTAGCATCGTTGCCGGGACGAAACTCTGTAACTGTTCCACTGACTAATACCGAATCGCCGACAGATACGGTTGGTGCTGATGAGGTGAAGACGAAAATACCTTCAGAAGTGCGATTGTCGCTGTCTGGAGTGGGGTCTTGCAAGTAAAAACCGTTACTTGCTTTAACCGTGACAATTCCCGCTACATTGCTGACAGTCTGATTTCTAAAGGATGAGATATGTCCCGTTCCCTGAATGTCGCTAATCCGAACGGATGGAGTTACTTCAAATACCGCAACCGTCTTGCTGACTTCGGCTGTAGTAACTAACAAAGGTTTGCCTGTGGGACTGTCAGCCGCCGAGACAAAGGTTAGCCCTTCGATCGCAGTATCTTCAGGAGTGTTGATATATTGAACGAAGGTTGGCTTGTTGGGATTTGTCACTTCGTAAACTATGACATCGCCAGTGCGTTCTAAACCAATAAAAGCATAAGTGCGGTTGTTGATGACTCCGATCGCCACGCCTTCGGGTTCAGGCCCTTTGTTATCGCTGCGGGTGTCAAAAGTATCAGCCGCACCATCTGAGTTAAACAGAGTTGGTACTTTGGTTGCAGTAATTTGTTCAAATTGGTCGCCACTGTCGAATATCTGATTGCCGCTGGCATTCCAAATTGAAAAGGAACGTCCCCCAAATGCTTCGATGCGGTCAAAATCTCCGTCTCCGTCAGTGTCTCCTGTGGCATTTGTAACAGTTAACCGTCCCAGGTTGGTATTTTGCTTTAGGGTAGCCGCATTGGGAAAAACTGTTGGATCTAAAACATATCCATTTGCACCAACGCGGATTTCCTCACTAAAACCAGTGTAGTCGCGGGAATCTCCTTCATTGGCGGTGATGTAGTAAGTCTGTCCGTTGGCACTGAAACTAGCGATCGCATCGGGTTGATATAACCCAACCACCGGCCAATTCTGAATATTGATTTTACCATCGCGATCGCTAGCATCTAATCCATTACCTGGAAGATTGTAATTTTTCGCACCCAGAGGCAAAATGTTGGTGATGGTGGCGCTGGCAATATCCAGAATGGCGATCGCATTATTTTCTTGCAAGGTAATTCGTGCAGTTTGATTGTCTGGAGATACAGCAATATACTCTGGTTCTAAGTCTTGTGCCACCGTCGAACCGGGGCCAGTAATCCGTACACCTGCGGCTTTGAGTGTGGCGATCTGGCTATTGAAGCTTGTAAACGAGGCTTGGGTAACGGTTGCATTCGCCACGCCATCAACAATGTTAATAATACTGACTGAACCTTCAGGATCTACCGAATTTGGTTGCCCGTAGCTGTTGGGTTCTCCCTCATTTGCTACTAATACCTTCGTGCCATCGGGCGTAAAGGTGAGCATATCGGGTAATGCACCCACCGCCACCGAGTTCAAAAAGTTGCCATTGGCGGCATTGTAAAAACTCACCTGTCCTGTCTGCTGGGCGTTTGTGCTGGTGTTTTGAATGGCGTAAGCGACTGCGACAATACCATTTTTCACCGCAACACTGTTGGGAATGGCTTGTGTCCCGACGGGAGGCGTAAATCCTGTTACCAAAGAACCAGTCGAGGTTAGCGTGCCTGTATTGCTGACATGATAAATTTCAACTATGCTGCCAGCAACCACAAATAAGCGATCGCTTCCAGAATCAAAGGCGGATATTTCGGCTCCATTAGTACTGGTGAAGCTGCCAATTTTCTGCAAAATACTGGGGTTATTGTTGGTTGCAATATCGTTATCAGCATTGAAAGAGATAAAAGCAATATCGCCTTGTGTCAAAGCCATTAATAACGTCTCCTTCAATTTATTTTGTATTGTTTGAAAATTACCTGAAAAGCTGATGTTCAGTAATAATTCGCCACCATAATCAAGTCACATTGACAATCGCAATATCACTATTTAAAAAAATTATTTTGCAGTCAAAAAAGCTACAGGCTTTACTAGTATTAATTCATATTCAGCAACCTCAAGTTATCTCAGCAACGTTAAGAAACTGCTAGCAAAAGGTTAAAAGAATAAATAATATACAGCTGGATTTAGATCCTCGACATCTCGAAGAAGTCCAGGAGACAGCAATTTTATGCCCATAAAAAAAGGCGGACATCTTGTCCGCCCCACAATAAGTAGTTGGATATTTTTTATTTGAAAGTCATTTTGTATTAAAAGCCACTCTTGCTTACCGGAATTTACCAGGGCTTAAACGAACACCGTTAGGTTGAGACTGACGACGAATTGCTACTCCACTCCGCAAATTGTTTCCAGTACCACCATCTTGACGATCGAGGAAAGGTTTCAGATTAATCGCACTTCTAGATGAACTAACCCGATTATTGCCACCGCCTAGAAGTGTGCGTCCTAAATTATATAATTCGTTGCCTCCACTAGTGCGATCGCCATAAGTGTTAACGGCGATCGTTTGTTGTCCGCTGTCAGCAGTAGTCAAGTTTTGGAAAATGCTATTGCGGATAACAACAGGATCTTTTCCACGGGGGACTGTCAGCACAATTCTACAGGTTGGATTAGCTTCAGTTGTGACGCAGACAGTATTTTCGTTATTCTCTACGGATGTCTGAAGTTCTTGTAAACCATCTGGGCGATAAAGTTCCAAGCGACTGGCAATTGCTGTACAACGCCTTTGTGCGTCCCAACCACCACCTAAAGCCGCAGGTGCTGCCCAAGCAAAGAATTGTCCTGGTTGACTTTGTGGCTGGTACATGACAGTGTACTGTCCATTATAAGTCTGACAGGTAAACCGAGTTGTACCATCAGCAGAGGGTGAAGGTGGTACACCTGTCGATGTGTCTATTGGGACTGGTGCTGATGTGCCACCTGATGGTACTGTTGGTACTACTACACCATCGCCATTAGAATCATATTGCGCCATTGCTGCCGAATTGCCCAGACACAAAGATAAGCCAAGACTGCCCAAAGATATCAACCGCAGCATTTGTGATGACATAAATCATCCTCCAGTAGAAATAAATAGGGAATTGATAGTTTAAGTGACGAATAATTCTGGCTTTTGATTCAGCAAAAACCTATTTTTTTCCTCTTGTGCCTTTTTTCCGGCGATTAGCTTTTTCAGCTGTACTTGAATTTCTGTATGATGCCCCACTCCTTAATAGACGTAACGGTTGTAGCACTTATTTGCTTAAACTGAGTCACTCAAATACTTGAAAATTTTATTTGTATAGCAACAGTCAAGGTGGTTAGGACATCAACAGACGATAAAACTTAGACACAAAAAGGCTTTTCACCCAGTCCCCAGTCCCCAGTCCCTTGCTATATATGCTAAGGCAAATTATTTGGATCGATACCTTGAGATTGTAGATAGGCAATTAGCCGTTCTTTTTGCTGGCGTTCCTGTTCAATTTGTTCCACTGCCCAAAGTAACAAATTACCTGCCTCATCCCACCAGCGCAACCAGTAACCAGTTCTAGCTTCTTTTGTTCCTTGCCAGGTTCCCAGAAATAAACCCATTGAATCAATCCAATGACGACCATTTTCATCAGGTTGCTTTAACTCGTAGCGCCTGTTTTCGAGTTGGTAAAATTCTAATAAACCACCATTTGGGTCAAAAATTATGTAAATTGGGACTTGAAGAATCTGCTCGTAAAAAAACCATTTTCCTGGTGGATAGGTTCGTTTAAAAGAGTATTCTCCACCTTCTGTGTCAGATAGAAATTCCATCACAATTGCTGGAATATCTCCATCTAAATTGGGTGTATAGCTTTTGCGTTCTCCTAAAACCTGATTTACCGATGGCACATAAACCCAGTCGGGTGCTTTAGCTATAAATTGCCCGTTTATCGTCGCACAAAGTCCAAAATTTGAGGCTATTAACATCTGCGGTTGAATGAAACCACTTATCTCAAGGCTTTCGCGCAAAGCACCAGCCAATAGTGGCTGACCTGTATTCTCCACTGGTTCATCCTCTAAGTGAAAATCTGCGGGCAATGCTTCCCAAGATATTACCAGTTCTGTTGAAGATTTAGCTTCACCGAGTTGGGTTGCCATAAACACCCCTTTATTATTGATTTGTCTTTATTTTATGGCTGACCAGTGGTTTGTTGCTGATGGGGCGACAAAATGGGATGGATAAGACACAAAAAACCCCGACTAAATTAGCCGAGGTAAAGTCGAGAAGTGAGATTGACGATGAGATACAGCGATATCGAAATCAAAAAATCTTAGCTAACGCTAAAACCAACCAAAACTAAAGCGGTGACGATTAAAGTTGCAAAAAGACCCTGTAAAACGTATTTACGTTGTTCCCAAATTGCTGGGTACTCAGAGTAGTACATCTTGGGTTCTGCTGCGTAGTTGTTGAGAATGCCGTCTTCGTTGGTGGTGGTGTACATAGTTTTTTCTTTTCTTTCTTTTGTTATCTTATGTAAATAAATATAACAATTTCGTTACAAATAGTCAACATGACTTGACAAAAAAAGAATGATAGTAAATATAAAAATGACTTATCAGCACACCACTACCGTTTGGGATACGTAAAACACAAAAAACCCCGGCGAAACTAGCCGGGGTTATAGAGAGAAGTCTGAATGACGATGAGATACAGCGATACTGAAATCAAAAAATCTTAGCTAACGCTAAAACCAACCAAAACTAAAGCGGTGACGATTAAAGTTGCAAAAAGACCCTGTAAAACGTATTTACGTTGTTCCCAAATTGCTGGGTACTCAGAGTAGTACATCTTGGGTTCTGCTGCGTAGTTGTTGAGAATGCCGTCTTCGTTAGTAGTGGTATACATGGTTTTTTCTTTTCTTTGTTTTGTTATCTTATGTAACTAAATATAACAATTTCGTTACAAAGCGTCAATAAGACTTGACAAAAAAAGACTGATGGTAGAGATAAAGCTAACTTATCTGCGATCGCGGATTCTGGCGAAGCGGTTCGAGTATGCCAAAGCCAGATGCCTCTCAGTACTTGTCGGTTAAACTTCCGCAATACATGTCTCGTAAATTCACGCCTCTAGTAACTAGCGCTCGCTGATTTTTTTTGCGTTTTTTTAATTACTTTTTGTCTTGCTTGTCAATGCGTAAATTCTAAATCAATGTAATTTTTATTACAACATGTTTCTTACTTAAAAATAAGCGTTATTGTTTATTTAAGTTGAGTTTAAATTTCAATTAAATAGTGACATACAATCATCAATCTCTTTCTTAAGATGTAAGCAATTCATGTTTGAAACAGATTAAATTTATAATAGTTATTTATTAGAAACTTATACTATTAATAATTAAACATAAGTAATAATATCTAAATAAACTTACTACTACTGAGCAAGTTTCAATCAGTTTTTAATTTGTTTAAATAGGAAGTCAGCGTTTATTTTGGGACATACTGAGAATTAAATTAATAGTAATACTTAAAATCTTTTGGCAATTATATTAATAGTAATACTTAAAATAAAATTTTTGAGGGAGTATTGTATTATGTTGTTATCAAAAAGCCTAAAAAGAGTATTGAACAGTTTAATATTGATTATTATAGTTTCAGTTTTGGTAGTTACTCCTTCTATATTAGGAAATAATTTTTATTGGTTTGATGCACCAAGTGTAGAAATTAGCGTTAATGCTCAGACTCTTACTGGAGTAGAAGAAACACAACAGAAAAACAGCAATTTATCTCAGAATCCTAAGAAAAAAAAGAAAAATAGTCAGGATAAAAGTGCTGAGTCTAAAGGAGAAGAACAGGGAAAATTAGATATTTTTAAAATAGTCACGGGTGCGCTGGCGGGACTGGTACTATTTTTGTATGGTGTGACACGAATGGCCGAGGGACTGGAAGCGATCGCAGGCGATCGTGCCAAAGAACTAATTAGCAAGTTCACTACCAATCGCTACGCTGGAATAGCAACTGGCACGGTAGCGACAACAATATTAGATTCGTCCTCAGTAACAATCATCATTGTGATTGCAATGGTTAGTGCTGGTTTATTGTCATTTGTAGAATCTCTCGGCGTGGTTTTGGGTTCCAATATTGGTACAACCATCGGCGCTCAAATAGTTGCTTTTAACATTAGTGATTATGCGCCCATAGCAATGTTCGTTGGCTTACTGTTAATTTTGTTGGGTAAAAAAGAACGTTGGAAGCAAATCGGTTTAATTATTCTTGGCATAGGCTTATTGTTTTTCGGACTTGACACAATTGAAACCGCAATGGAACCTTTCAAGGACTACCAGCCATTTCTCAAATTGATGGAAACCTTGGGTAACAACGCGCTTTTAGGTGCTGGAGTTGGGGCACTATTTACAGTCTTAGTTCAATCTTCCTCTGCCACAGTTGCGATTATTGTGACTTTGGCTAGTCAAGGATTAATTTCATTATCGGCAGGCGTGGCGTTAATGCTGGGTGCTGAAGTTGGCACTTGTGCTGACACATTAGTAGCTACCTTTGGACGCGAACGTCCAGCAGTGCGGACAGGTATCTTTCATTTACTTTTCAATCTGACTACTGCTGCGGTAGGAATTATATTTGTCACTCAATTGGCAGGATTCGCGCAATGGATTTCTCAGTTAATGGGAGCAGGGGATGATGTTGCTCGCCAAATCGCCAATGCACAGTTAATATTCAACTTGCTAGGCGTGGCATTAATTATTGGATTTCTACCCTTAATCGCCCGTGGATTGGAACGGTTACTTCCAGATAAAAAGAATCAAAATCGGCAGGCTGAAGCGGTTAAGAATTAAATCCAGCAAAAAGGCTTTATATTTGGGATTTCCAAAAATTAAATTACTCAATTCCTGCATCCAATACGACCATCAAAGTTCTTCTTTCCCTGCTCCCTCTGCTCACCAAAGTAATTGATTATTTTTTTATTTGGAATTCCTTTAACGTATTTATAGCGATTCCCTGTTAAGTGAGGTACAGATAATATTTTGAAACGCAGAGGGACGCAAAGTAAAGCGCAGAGGTACACAGAGATTTGTACCTTAACAGACTAGGAAATGCTATATAATCTAAATATCTAACCCAACTACCATTAAGTCGGGCGGATGTTCAATATTAAACTGGTAATATATCTCTCGTCGCTCTTGGGCTGGAAGAGTTAACAGGCATTCTAAAATCCCCATTTCACCAAGTTGAATTTGTGGATTGCTGCGACTGAGGCGTACTTTAATTTGCTCGTTGCGGCTAACTGGCAATTGTTCAGTTAATTTTAGATTTACTTTTTTCTCTAGTAAGTTAGTAACAATCAACCGATAACTATAAGTAATCCGGCGCTGGTTGCTAATTAATCTTTTATCTACCAGGCGCTCAACTAAATCGCGCTCAATTTTTAAACCTTCGTCAATTCCTAAGTTCAGTTTGAATTCTTGCCCTGGTGCAATATTTTCTAACTGAGTTGTCCCAATAAAAACGTTGTTGCGGAAAATATTCGCTTTGCCTGGTAACAAAGTCGCACCATTGGGACTATTTTTCACATTCGCTTGCAGATAAGCAAAACTTACCAAGCGCGGCATTGCTACATAATCGAAGCTACAAGGATAATCATCGTTGAAAATCGTAGTCTTATGAGGTGCGCCATCGCTGGGAATATTACCACCGCCATTCAATTTAAAGGTGACTACACTCCCTTCTTTGGACACTTCTGCTGTAATGGTTTCTGCTGGAATCAGACT
The DNA here is from genome assembly GCF_034530995.1 of Nostoc sp. DedQUE04. Lineage (NCBI taxonomy): Bacteria > Bacillati > Cyanobacteriota > Cyanophyceae > Nostocales > Nostocaceae > Nostoc > Nostoc sp. DedQUE04. Next base: position 78,904 of record NZ_JAVRCA010000028.1, read on the forward strand.
ATCCTCTGCAACTTCGTCTTGTTCTTCTTGCCAATCCACTCTGGCAGCAGCAGGTGGCTCTGGTATGCTAGGCAGTAGTGGTGGCTGGGCAGCTAGCCGAGATCGTCGCATTCTTTGAGGAAGTGGCGCATCAATATACCAGGGTTCAAGTTTGGGTGGAAGCGTACCTAATCCTGGTTTAGCCGTAGAAAGAGTGAGATTTGCACCAATCCAATCTTCGCCAGTGCTTTGAGTGATTTCTGCAAGGTAACTCAAATGTACAATATCGCTAGTAGTGCTAAAGCGTAAGTCATAAAGCGGATTCCAACTAGCGCGATTTACAATGTAGGATATCTCTAATTCAAATTCGCCTTCACCCGCGACTTCAACGGCTACAACTAAGCTAAAACTTTCTTTGGGATGGGGTGTTTGGATTATTTGCAATGAGGTGTGGAGTGCTTGCAGTTGTTTGTCTAATTCCTGCTGTTGGGTTTTGCACTCTCCAGATGCGATCGCATATTCACTATACTGGCTGCCAAGAAAGTTGAGAAAATCCAAAGTTTCGCTGAGGCTGAGATTTTTCCGAGACAAACTTTGTGCAAAGGGTTCTTCTGTTTTTTCACGTAAGCCAGCGATAAAACTAGATTGCAATGCTAAAGCGTCTACTTGGGCTTGTAGGTGGCGTTTTTCTGCTTCTAATTGCTGAATTTGCCTTGTCAAATGTGCTACTCGTTCCGCTATAGGTTCAGTAGTGTAGAGGCGATCGCTACTAACTCCCATCAAGCGCACCCCTACCGTACCTGTACCGCTAACCCGAACGGACTCACTTTCTAGAGTCATTGGCACTGGGGTAATTACTAATTCCTGTTCAATTCCTGTTAAATCAACTACACCTCGCCGTGTAACCAATGCTCTGTCAGAATACACGGTAACAGCTACAATCTCGCTTTGTACTGTTTTGCGCCAAGATGGTATTTCCGGGTTAACCACTGCCAGTTTTCCCCCATTTTTAATGATTCTGCTGGTTAATTGTCAATGTTTACCGGTCTAACAGTCAAGCCCTTTAGAAAATTCGTAATTCATAATTACGAACTACGAATTACGAATTCTCTTATCCATGAATTGGTTCAAACGTGCTATGAGCGGTATCAGCTTTTTGCTCAACAAAATTCTTTGCCGCCGCTAGGAGATACTCATAATAGGCACGAGCGACGATAGATAGCTGCTTGCCAGATGGATAAACCATGTACCAATGCCGCTGAATGGGGAAGTGTTGCACATCTAAAATGCTGAACTCTGAAGCGTCTGATAGTAAGGTATGACGGGATAAAACAGAAATTCCTAAACCACCTGCGATCGCTTGTTTAATAGCTTCGTTACTTCCCAATTCTAGCTTGACTTTTACTACTATCCCTTGTTCTTCAAAGAGCTTTTGAACGGCGCGACGAGTTCCTGAACCTGGTTCTCGCATAATAAAAGGTTCGTTAGACAGGCGTTGTATAGGAATATTTTTTTCTTTAGATAAAGGATGATTAGTCGGTGCAAAGACTATCAAAGGATTTTCCAGAAATGGTTCACAAGTCACATCTATATTGTCTGGAATTTGACTCATAATATATAAGTCATCCAAATTTTGACTCATCCGTTCTAAAATTTGTTCGTGATTTGTTACTTGCAGCGAGATATCAATCCCTGGATAAAGTTCGCAAAATGGCCCTAACAAACGTGGGATAAAATATTTTGCTGTTGTAATCACTGCCAAACGTAATTGTCCCTGTTTTAGCCCTTTTAAATCTGCTACCTTCATTTCATACTGGGCTATATTGTGAAAAATCTGCCGACAAGTAGCAAACAATTCCCGTCCTGCCTCTGTCAGATACAATCGCTTCCCCACTTGCTCAAATAATGGCAAACCTACTGATTTTGTGAGTTGCTTGATCTGCATAGAAACGGTAGGTTGGGTGAGAAACAATTCCTCAGCAGCACGAGTAAAGCTACTGTGCCGTGCCGCCGCCTCGAACACCTTTAACTGGTGCAGCGTCGCTTGGTTCAAGAGTGATTCTCCTATATATAGCGATTAATAGATATAAAACTAGTATTGCTGAACACTGGCAAATGATATAGTGATGCTCACAGAAAGTTACGAGTTTTATCATAGACAAAACTCTATTACTTATATTAAAACAAAAGTATTTATTTATGGATTGAAAAAGCTATTATTCAGAATAGCTAAAGCGTAAGATGCCTTCTATCTAAACGATGAATGCTGAATGATGATTTGACAAAATTCATCTATCATCATTCATCATTCCATAATTCTTCTTGAACTTTTGTCGGTAGCTTGGTTAAGTCTGGTAATCTTAGTACCTCGATTTCTGCAACTTGTTCTTTAATATTCACTGGTAAGTTTAACGGTTCGCGTTCTTCTATCCAGCAGCTTGCCAATGGCAAGGTTAACTCCATTTCGTCCAGCGGTCGGGGAATTACCATCACTGCATTCAATTCTCCAATGCGTTCTGCTTCAAACATTCCTGCTTCCACTGCTACCGCCACATTTGCTACAGAACCACGAATAATTGCCGTACACAAACCCCCACCAATTTTTTCATAAGCTGCTAAATGAACATCAGCAGCTTTGAGCATCGCATCACACGCTCCTACCATCGCGGGAAATCCTCGCGTTTCTACCAAACCAATTGCTTGGTTACTCAGACGGCTGGAATTGCCCTCTTCCATCAATTTAGTGAAACGGGTTGTGATGGGAAGTACTATATCTAGGTTGGGATAAGGTCGGGGAATCACCAAACTAGAAACTAACTGACCAAACTGTTCAGCCGTTTGCACGCCAGATTCTACCGCCAGACGCACGTCAGCAATTCCACCACGGACGATCGCAGTACAATAACCGCCACCAATTTTTTCATACCCAACCAGGTGAACTCCCGCTGATTTCAGCATCATATCGGCCGTCCCAACGATTGCCGGAAAGCTACGGCAAGAAACTAAACCCAAAGCAGTATCCTGAAAGGTTTCTTGACTACTCGCTCCCTGGATAGTACGAATCGACCGTTGATTATATGTTTCCATGATGAATTCTCCAAAATACGGAAAAAGCCGACAACTTACAATTAACACTTACTCTGACTAATCGTCAGGGTTTGGGTCGTTCAAGGATTGTCTGTGAGGAAACAATGTAGTCAACAGTCTGCTTATGCTCCCTTGTCCATAAATTTGAGTCCCAAAACCATTAGGGGATTCTACAGCAGGCTGACTGGGATCTGAATGATGTTCTGTTGACTCTTGGGATTCCCCCAAGGTGGAGTCAGTATCATTGGTCGGTTCTTCCACAGGAGGAGACTGACTTTCGGGAGTGGCGGGAGATTTAAAATAAGAAATTGACTTGTTTTGTTTGAAATCTACAAAAGCCGAAGCTGAGAAGTTAGTTGAGGAAATTACCTTTTCCTGACCTCCACCTGAGCTATTTTCTTCTTTCGGTGGTGTATTTGTAGTAGAAGTTGGGTTATTTGTAGATGCTTCTAGCTGTTTTGTTGGCTCAATCTGCCGACTGGTGTCTCCTAAAATTGAACCAGGCGGTACTACTTGTTCGGGTTCAACCGAATAGTTAAAAACTGTAGTTGCTGAACCAATACAAGCATTTGCGCCAATTTTGCCTTTGCCAATCATCAAAAAGCCGGCTCCCAGGTTTGCACCTGCTTCTACTTCTAGAGTGCCTTCATGGACTTGGAGAATTGCTCCCATACCAATACAGACCCCTGGCCCAATGACGATCTTGCTGTTTACAGCCGCTTGGAGGATCACCCCAGGTGCAAGTACCGCGCTTGGATGAATAGTCACCTCACCACTAATGTAAGTATCAAAGTTATTGCTGAGGCGCAGTAGCGGCACAGACATGGAAATTTTAACCTCGGAAGCCCTAAGAAGATAGGAGTTAAAAGTGAGGAGTTAGGAGTTAGTTAAAAGTGGGGGAGTTATAAATTTGAAGTTTAGAGTTATCAATTAACAATCTTTTTTAACTCCTAACTTCTAACTCCCAACTCTTGTACAGACGCGATTAATCGCGTCTCTACTCCTAACTCCTTAAGGTCGTTGAATAATCGTTTCTAATACGCGACGCTTGGCTTTGGGGTCAACACCAATTAAGCGTACATATTCCCCTTGGTATTCGCCGAGTTGTCTTTCTACGGCGGCGATCGCTTCTCTTTCTGAGGAGGCTTGAATTTGACCAGTACTAGTCCAGGAACCTGTACGGAACCGTCGTTGATCTACGTGTTCAATGCTAATTTTTGAGCCGCTAGCCAATAATTGCCGGAGTTGGTCTACTACTTCACTACTCAAGCGGGTAGCTGTTGCTGTTGCTGTTGCTGTTGCAGAGGGCGCACTGCTAGTAAATGATTTCTGACCGTCAGAGGAGGCTACTTGACCATTTGGACGTTGGATAATGGTTTCTAATACCCGCCGTTTGGCTTTGGGGTCAACACCAATTAAGCGTACATATTCCCCTTCGTATTCGCCGAGTTGTCCTTCTATGGCGGCGATCGCTTCTCTTTCTGAGGAGGCTTGAATTTGACCGGTACTAGTCCAGGAACCTGTACGGAATCGCCGTTGATCTACGTGTTCAATGCTAATTTTTGAGCCGCTAGCCAATAATTGCCGGAGTTGGTCTACTACTTCAGAACTTAAACGGTTACTGCTAGCTGTTCCCCTATCATAGGATGCTGCACTACTGCTAGTACTAGTAAATGATTTGTGACTACCAGAGGAAACTGCTTGACCATTTGGACGTTGGATAATGGCTTCTAACACCCGCCGTTTTGCTTTGGTGTCAATACCGATTAAACGTACATACTCACCTTGATGGCTTGCTATACATTCTTCCAAAGCGGAGATGACTTGATTTGTGGAAGTTGCATCAATTGGCGTGCAACTAGTCCAGGAACCAGTACGGAAACGACGCTCATCTACGTGTTCCATACCAATTTTGTAACCACCTGCCAAGAGTTGGCGGATTTGCTCTAGAGTTTCGCTACTGACTTTGCCACTGCTAGAACCGTTACTATTACCATTATCATAGCTGTTGCTGTAGCTTCTGTAACTGCTATTACCATGACTAGCTGGAGCTTTAAAGCTGCTAGCTGGTTTTGCATCATCATCAGGACGTTGGATGATGGCTTCTAGCACGCGTCGTCTATCTTTGTCAATGCCAAACAGTCGGACATACTCGCCGCTATGCTCTTGTAGACAGCCTTCTAATGCTGCGATCGCTTCACCGAGGGATCTCGGTTCGATTGGTTGGCAACTAGTCCAAGAACCCGTGCGGAAACGTCTTTGGTCTACATGTTCCGTACCAATTTTATACCCTTGCCCCAATAGATACCGCAACTGATCTATTGTTTCTCCACCCAAGCTATTGCTCGACACTTCACTACTCCTTTCCAACTCTAAAACAGTAATACCATTACCTGTATAAGATTTAGCGTTCTCATCCCGAATGGGTGCTATACATTTAGTATCCGCAGCACAGAGATAACCAGCTCGTAATGCCTGATTAATTCCAACCACATGATGAGCAAATTCTTTATCTTGATCTTGCACATCTGGCAAGCGATCGGCTTGCTGCTGGCTGGTAATTATCGCTCCCGAAGGTACATACTTCCCAGAGGGAATCTCTACGTCTTGAATCAAAGCGTGCATCATTACGATGCAACCTGCACCCACCCTGGCATTAAATATCGTAGAGCGAAAGCCAATGAAGGAATTATCACCTACATAAGCTGGCCCGTGAATTAGAGCCATGTGGGTAATGCAAGCGTTTTTACCAATCCATACTGAGTATTTATTTTGGTCATCGCCAATTACTCGGCCTTGCTCCAACCCATGAATGACAACACCATCTTGAATATTGGTGTTTTCACCCAGATAAAAAGGTGTGCCTTCATCCGCTCTAATCGTAGTCCCCGGAGCAACGATTACATTTGCACCTATTCGTACATCCCCAATCAGATTGGAGAATGAATGTACAAAAGCAGTTTCATGGATTTTGGGTTCAGCTAAATTCCTTGACCACGGGGTTGGGGGTGCCGCCGTGCTGCGGACTGCCATCGCGAGATTCCTCCTCTATTATCATTTGTCAGTTGTCATTTGTCAGTTGTCATTTGTCGACAGCTAATGACTAATGACTAATGACCAATGACTATCAATATTGATCTTTTTTGCTGTAAATGAGGCGATCTTCAACGTAAATAGTATCTATGATCGCCACCACTGCTGCATCCAATGGACGCTGTTCATTGCCAACAACTTGACGAGCGGCACTACCACGAGTGATGAGTACCCACTCATCTACTCCTGCTCCCACAATATCTGCTGCTACTTCATACTCTGGTAAGATATTGCCGTTTTCATCTACTAATTGTAACAACAGTAGTTTCACACCTCTAAGAGTTGGCTCTTTTTGGGTGCTAACTACTGTGCCGCGAACTTTGGCAATTTGCATTACAAATTACGGTCTTCTACCGAAAGGACGAATTGCATTCACATTTTCCCGGAACTGCTCTACATCTTCGGTATAACGAATTGGGAGGACGTATTCCAAGTTTTCGTGAGGACGAGCAATGATATGAGTAGACAACACTTGTCCGCCGTTGACCCGCTTTACAGATTCAACCCCAGCAGCTACGGAAGCTTGCACTTCCGAAACGTCACCCCGAACAATTACCGTCACCCGACCACTACCGATTTTTTCATAACCTACTAAAGTGACGCGGGCAGCTTTCACCATTGCATCAGCAGCTTCCACTACTGCTGGAAAGCCCAGCGTTTCAACCATTCCCACTGCAATTGACATTAGTTTTAATCCCTATTTCAAAGTTTTTAGTCTTGGACAAAAGTGATACTCTTTTCAGGCAAAAAGCGTTAATTACTTTGTTTAAACAGCTTTTAAGTACGGAATTGTTCCACCGCTTCTGTGTAACGTATCGGCAAGACGTATTCCAGGTTTTCGTGAGGACGAGCAATGATATGAGTGGATAACACTTCACCACCAAAGACTCTTTTTGCCGCTTCAACCCCAGCAGCTACAGAAGCTTGCACTTCCGATACATCTCCCCGAACTATCACGGTGACGCGAGCGCTACCAATTTTTTCATACCCTACTAAGGTGACACGGGCGGCTTTCACCATCGCATCAGCAGCTTCCACCACTGCTGGAAAGCCCTTCGTTTCAATCATTCCAACTGCAATTGGCATCGCAGAACTCCTACAAAATTAATGCAATCTGTACTGTCGTTTGAATTTTTTGACGGGGAGAGCCTGATCTTATAGCTAAGAAAACACTTCCAAATTAAGCATAGGAAAGCTTGGCGTTCCTGGCAATATAAATTACTATAATAGTTTATGATAAGAAAGTTTTAAAAAACTTAACAAAAAGTTATCTAGGCTTCTGAGCAATTAAAGTTTACAGATTCCTTGAGCAGGCACTTATGCTTTATAATTTCTTTATCACATTTACAAAACGACATTCATAACCAGGGCTAATCCTATCTGAGAAAAGGTAAGCAGCGGCTGTATGTTTTGCTGTATCTATCTTTTATCAAATATTTCTAAGTGCACAAGGACTAAGTGAAATATATATAAGTTTTTTAAATATATTGTATAAATTACTTTGGTTAAAGTAGAAATACAAATGTAAAAAGGTCAGCGATATTAAGGCAAGTAAATGCTTTTGCTTATGTAAAGTTATATTTTACTTATATTTAATAGGGTAGCGTTAAGTAAAAGTACTTCTGGAAGTTCAGTTAAAATAATAGTAAAAAAACATTGGTAATTTTGGTAAATTAATTTTATTAAATAACATAATTGGTTGAAATTTTTTTAAAATCAAGGCTGAGTCATCAAGGGAAATTTAAATGGAGCAATTTCTATTTTCAACAAGTTGGTTTGTGCCTTTGTATAGCTTATCGGGCGCAATTTTGACATTGCCGTGGGGAATAGGAATAATTCGGCGAACAGGGCCCAGACCTGCGGCATACTTCAACTTGTTGACGACCGTTTTAGCTTTTGTTCATAGCCTGTTTGTATTTAAAAATGTCTGGGATAGAGAGCCAGAAACCTTACTAATCAATTGGTTCAAAGCAGCAGATTTAGACTTATCTTTTTCCTTGGAACTATCCCCAGTCAGTATTGGGGCAACAGTTTTAATTACAGGGTTAAGCTTACTGGCACAAGTTTACGCTCTGGGTTATATGGAAAAGGACTGGTCGTTGGCGCGTTTTTTTGGGCTCCTGGGATTTTTTGAAGCAGCGCTATGTGGTCTAGCAATCAGTGATTCTTTGTTTCTCAGCTATGCGCTTTTGGAAGTTTTGACGCTTTCAACTTACTTGCTGGTGGGGTTCTGGTATGCTCAACCACTAGTAGTGACGGCGGCGCGGGATGCATTTTGGACTAAACGGGTAGGAGACTTGTTGTTGCTGATGGCTGTAGTGACACTTTCTACCTTAGCTGGGAGTTTGAACATTTCGGATTTATATGAGTGGGCGCAAACAGCTAATTTAAGTCCAATGACATCGACGTTGCTAGGGTTGGCGTTAATTGCTGGGCCTGCTGGTAAATGTGCCCAATTTCCACTGCATCTGTGGTTAGATGAGGCAATGGAAGGGCCCAATCCTGCGTCGGTAATGCGGAACTCTCTAGTCGTAGCTGGTGGTGCTTATTTACTGTATAAACTTCAACCATTATTAGCCCTGTCGCCAGTTGCCTTGAATGCCTTGGTAATCATGGGTACAGTAACGGCGATTGGAGCGACATTAGTATCCATAGCTCAAATTGACATTAAGCGATCGCTATCTCATTCCACCAGTGCATACATGGGGTTAGTGTTTTTGGCAGTGGGGTTGCAGCAAGGAGGTGTAGCCTTGATGTTGCTGTTAGCTCATGCGATCGCCAAAGCATTATTATTTATGAGTTCTGGTTCAGTCATCTTAACTACCCAAAGCCAAGACTTAACAGAAATGGGCGGTTTGTGGTCGCGGATGCCAGCCACCACCACAGCCTTTGTAGTTGGTTCAGCCGGGATGGTGACACTGCTACCCTTGGGAAGCTTCTGGGCAATGCTATCATGGGCTGACGGTTTCGTGAATATTAGCCCTTGGGTAATTGGGGTTTTAATATTAGTCAATGGTTTGACAGCATTGAATTTGACAAGAGTATTTAGATTAGTCTTTTGGGGTAAACCGCAACAAAAAACCCGTCGCACCCCAGAAGTTGGTTGGCAGATGGCCTTCCCAATGGTGTTTCTAACAGTGCTGACTCTACTTCTACCTCTAATGTTACAGCAATGGTACTTACTACCAGATTGGGAAAGTATTAATTGGTATGTGGTGTTAGCCTTGTTTAGTTCTACCGTAGTGGGGGTAGGTGTAGGGTGTACAGTTTACCTGCACAAAGCTTGGTCAAGATCCAGAATCCTGGCGTGGAGATTTCTGCAAGACCTGTTAGGTTATGATTTTTATATTGACCGAGTTTATTATGTAACCGTGGTAAGTATAGTAGGACTGCTATCTAAAGTTTCTGCTTGGAGCGATCGCTACTTGGTTGACGGTTTAGTAAACTTGGTTGGGTTTGCGACCATTTTTGGCGGACAAACCTTAAAGTACAGCATTTCTGGGCAATCTCAGGGCTATATGTTGACCATCCTAGCAGTTGTCAGCGTCTTGGGGTTTTTCATCAGTTGGTCATTGGGTTTACTAGATAAATTGCCTTTTTAGAGAGACGCGATAAATCGCGTCTGTACAAAACGTAGAGACGCGATTTATCGCGGCTGTTATTCATGCCTCATCTCCCCTTACCCGAAGTCTATGCTTAGTGTTTTAATTCTAGTACCGTTGATTGGCGCGGCTTTAATTGGTTTCTCGCCCTCTAGCATCAGTGGAAAATTTGCCCGTGGGGTGGCTTTAGTCTTTGCCATTATCGCTTTCTTGTGGACAATCGTATTAGTAAGTCAGTTCCATCCAGGAGAAATTACTCAACAGTTTGCTGAGTCTCTCCCTTGGGTAGATGCTATAGGGCTGAACTATAACCTTGGAATAGATGGTTTATCTTTGCCGTTGCTGGTTTTAAATGGATTGTTAACTGCCATTGCCATCTACAGCAGCGATGAATCGCTACAGCGTCCTAAATTTTATTACTCTTTGGTACTATTATTAAGCGCTGGGGTGACAGGAGCCTTTCTAGCACAGGATTTACTATTATTTTTCCTGTTTTACGAATTGGAACTAATTCCGCTGTATTTATTGATCGCCATTTGGGGTGGCGCCAAACGGGGTTATGCTGCGACTAAATTTCTTATTTATACAGCCGTTTCGGGAATCCTGCTTTTAGCAAGTTTCCTCGGTATGGTTTGGCTGAGTGGTTCCTCTAATTTTGCACTAGCAACCTTGAACGCGACAACTCTACCTCTAGCCACACAGCTTTTATTGCTAGCGGGAATTTTGATCGGTTTTGGAATAAAAATTCCCTTGGTTCCCTTCCATACTTGGTTGCCAGATGCTCACGTTGAAGCTTCCACACCGATTTCCGTGCTATTGGCTGGGGTGCTGTTGAAGTTGGGAACTTACGGCTTACTGCGATTTGGGATGAACTTGTTACCAGAAGCTTGGGCTTATGTAGCTCCTTGGTTGGCGACTTGGGCAGTAGTGAGTGTACTCTATGGTTCATCCTGTGCGATCGCCCAAAGCGATATGAAAAAAATGGTAGCATACAGCTCCATTGGACACATGGGTTACGTGCTTTTAGCAGCGGCGGCGGGCACACCTTTAAGTGTATTGGGTGCTGTGATGCAAATGATTAGCCACGGCTTGATTTCGGCAATGCTGTTTTTGCTAGTAGGGGTTGTGTATAAAAAAGCCGGAAGCCGTGATTTAGCAATCATCCAAGGATTACTGAACCCAGAACGGGGTATGCCAGTAATTGGTAGTTTGATGATTGTCGGAGTCATGGCCAGCGCTGGTATACCGGGAATGCTAGGGTTTATTTCCGAATTCGTAGTTTATCGGGGAAGTTTTGCAGTTTTTCCAGTGCAAACTTTGTTATGTATGCTTGGTACTGGTTTAACAGCAGTTTACTTCCTATTACTTGTTAACCGCGCCTTTTTTGGACGTTTATCTTCACCTGTTGTTAATTTACCACGTGTGTATTGGAGCGATCGCATCCCAGCTGCAATTTTAGCTGTGCTGATTGTGATTTTTGGCATTCAACCTAGTTGGTTAGTGCGTTGGACTGAACCAACAATTACAGCAATGATAAATACCCAAAACGTAGTAGCAGTGTCTTTGGATAAAGCAATGGGGAATGGGGACTAGGGACTGGGGACTGGGGACTGGGGACTGGGGAATGGGGAAAAGTTTTCCTAATGCCCAATGCCCAATGCCCAATGCCCAATGCCCAATGCCCAATGCCCAATGCCCAATACCCCAATTCCTAAACTTTTTGGAGAGATGCCAATGGTAACTATTAAAAAAAAAGCTCCTCACAATCCCTTAGCTGAGTATATTGAACGCCTACAAAAAGGAGATGCATTACTCCCTGATAGTCCAGAGAATGTATTAGAAGTTGTTGGTATTCTTAAAAGCTATGGGGTAGTTTTAGATGCTTACTCAATAAATCTTAACTATATTGCCGAGCATCAGTTTTTAGTATTTTTCCCATTTTTTAAATACTTTAATGGAGAGGTTTCTTTTCAGAAATTACTCCGTCACTGGTGGCATGACCGAATCAATTTTGAATATGCCGAATATTGCATGAAAGGCATGATGTGGCATGGTGGCGGCGGACTAGATACGTATTTAGATACACAAGAATTTCAAGAAAGAGCGCAAGCCGTTATTGCCGCAAAATTTAAAAATAATCCCTTGATTCTGGGTATTAACCAACTGTTTCCAGATTTCTTAACAGAACAGTTGCGCGTCTCTGCTTACTACACCGGTTTAGGTCAATTCTGGCGAGTCATGGCTGATATGTTCCTCAACTTATCAGACCGCTATGACCGAGGCGAAATCAAATCGATTTCCCAAGTTGTAGACCACATTAAATCAGGATTAGTGGCAAATGCATCAAACCCAATTACCTACGCTGTCAAAATTCGAGGTAAGGTCTATGAAATCATTCCCAAAAGCGTTGGTTTGACTTTCTTAGCAGATACAGCAATACCTTATGTAGAGGCAGTATTTTTCCGGGGAACTCCTTTCCACGGTACTGTTTCATACAACGCCCAAGCTTATCAAATCTCTCCCGATCAAAGTCGATTTCAATATGGTGCATTGTATGCCGATCCTTTACCCATCGGTGGCGCGGGTATTCCTCCTACCTTATTGATGCAAGATATGCGTCATTATCTTCCAGAATATTTGCACGAAATTTATCGTCGCAGTCTTCGGGGTGAAGATGATTTGCGAGTTCAAATTTGTATGAGTTTCCAAAAATCGATGTTTTGCGTGACGACAGCAACGATTTTGGGACTGATGCCTCATCCTTTAGATACTAAAGATCCAAATGAGCAAAAAGTTAATCGAGTTTATTTAGAAAAGTGGATGAGTCGGTTACAAACTTCGCGGTTGCTGGATGTGAATAAATGACGGATAATTCCATCATTACTTACGAGGCATTCAAGCAATTTGAGCGCGACAAATTTTCTCTTATAGCTCAAGAATACGATCGCGCGATCGCTGTTGTGACTTCTCAAGTAGATGAAGCCATATTGGATGCCGTGGGAGCTAAGTCTGGTATTCGATTGCTAGACGTGGCTTGCGGAACTGGATGGCTTAGTGCCGCAGCACTAAAGCGGCAGGCTATAGTCACAGGATTAGACTTTGCAGAAAATATGGTGGCCATTGCCAAAGTGCGATGTTCTCAAGGGTCATTCCATCATGGGGACGCTGAAAACCTAACTTTCGAGTCGGGCCAGTTTGAGGCGGTGGTTTGTAACTTGGGTATCCTCCATTTCCCCAACCCAGAAAAAGCGATCGCTGAATCCTTTCGCGTACTCAAACCGGGAGGACGCTATGCTTTCACCTGCTGGACACCGCCAACGCGCAATCCATTTATGGCTCTGATACTGGGTTCAGTGCAGACTTATGGCAGCATGGATGTGAACCTACCTTCTGGGCCACCCCTGTTTCGCTTTGGCGACCCCACTGAATGCGAAATGGTTTTAAGCGCCGAGGGATTCACTCAGGTGTCTGTCACTGAACTCCCCATCAAGTGGACTTTCTCTACACCTGAAGATGTCATGCCAAAGATTACTGTAAGTTCGGCGCGTCTGGGGTCGATGTTAGCAATGCAAACCGATGAACAACGGCGCAATATTGAAAACGTAATTATCGAGGGAGCCTCAAAGTATGTCACAGAAAATGGTGTGGAAATTCCTGCTTCTGTGATGCTAGCTGTCGCTTACAAACCATAAGCTAGAACAACCTTTGAATTTAGTAATTTTTTAAGTATTTTTCCATGACAAAATTTATCAGCTTTTGCCCTCTACGCTCTACTTCTTGCTTTTTGATAACAATAAATCCTTGACTTTCAAAAAAAGGTTTAGCTGTAATACTGGCTTCTGTATATAACTTTTTCAATCCTAAAGAGTTTGCTTTTAATTCAATCTGTTCTAAGATTTTCTTACCAACACCTTTCCTTTGAAAATCTTTATGACAATAGAAACGATCGATATGACCATTAGCTTCTAATTCTCCAAAACCAATAATTTTGTCTTCTTCTGCTACATAAGTAAACTTGCTTCCTAAACTTTTAATCCAAACTTCAATATCCATGTTTGCTGGTGCCCAAGCATCTACTTGTTCTTGTGTGTAATCATGAATATTCACTTCATGAATAGTGTCGTAAAACAATTTCATAATTTCTTCAGTATCAGCTATTTCGTATATTCTTAATTTCATATAGAAAGTAATTAATCACAAATAATCCCTCTTATAGGAATCCTATTTGATTTTTGAAAAAGATTACGAGATAATACGGATGAGTTGACAAGTGTAAGAGCAGACAATGATAAACCAGCATCTACAATCGGCAATACAACCTGGAGGAGTGGCAACTGCGATCGCTGAGTTACAAGATTTCATAGCAGCTTGTCGTGATGCCCGTGAAGCAAGAAAAGCTTTGGCAGTTAAATTGATTTACCAAGATTACTTGTACGAAGAAATCCAAGCTATTCTAGATGTATCTTTAGGCTCGATAACAGGCTGGAAACAAGCCTATGAGCAGGATGGAATTAATGGACTGTGCTTGAACTACAAAGGCAGAAAAAGCTACCTGAGTACTGAACAGCGAGAAGAAGTGTTGAGTTGGCTGCAAACCAAGAACTGCTGGGAACTGGGTGAACTGGAGTACAAATTAGCTTTTGAGTACGACGTAGTTTATGATTCAAAACAAAGTTACTACGACTTGTTTGATGCCGCTGACATCAGTTGGAAGAAAACCACAAAGCTGAATCCCAAAGCTGACGAGAATGCTGTTGCAGCAAAAAAAAAGAGATTGAGACATTGCTGGCACATCACCGAGAGGAAATCGAAACAGGAAAGTTGAGAGTACTGCTAATTGATGAATGCCATTTAATGTGGGGAGATTTAAGTGGTTACGTATGGGGAAAAAGTGACCAAGAAATAGCAGTCCCAGTTGTTAACGAACGAGATAAGCAGACATACTATGGGGCAATTGACTATCTGCAAGGAAAATTAGTTCTCAAAGCTTATGACGCGGGAAATTCAAAAAATACTATTGATTACCTACAATATCTGCTAGCTGACTCTCCCGATCAGCAATTACTAATTTTTTGGGATGGCGCTAGTTACCACCGTTCTAAAGAAGTTCGAGGTTTTTTGGACAAGGTAAATCTTGGGTTGTCATCTGAACAATGGAAAGTACATTGCGTTCGCTTTGCTCCCAATTGCCCAGTACAAAATCCCATTGAGGATATTTGGTTGCAGGCTAAAACATGGGTTCGACGTTTTTGTGCTTTGGTTCCAACATTTTCTCATTTAAAATGGATGAATGAACAAGTTTATCCGACACACTACCTTTGATTTCGCTACTCTCCAGATGTACGGAGTTTTTTCAAAAATCAAATAGGAGTCCTATATAAGAAACAAGGCAAGAGGCAGAAGGGAAGAGGATTTGACTTGTTTCTTCCATCCATAACGGAATGGATGTAAATAAGTAGTTGATTTTTGATCGATATTATGCTTCTGGTTCAATGCCGAGCGATCGCAATTGAGCAATCAGAATCTCATTTCGTTGGCGTTCTTGTTCAGCACGCTGGCTTTCCTGTTCAGCTCTTTCTGAGCCAGTCAACAACAAATTACCTTGCAAATCCCACCAACGTAACCAAGGCAATTCCATATTTTGGTAAACTCCATGCCAGATACCTAGCTCAACGCCTAAAGGATGTATGAGATAATGTCCCCGTTCGTTTGTTGGTAATGGCTGATACTTGCCCTCAATTAAGTGATACACTTCTGTGCTGGCTTTATCCACTTCATAAATGCCGTAGAAGGGAGTCCGAATTACTTGCTCATAAATCCAAAATTTGCCTTTCCAAGGAGTTTGATCTCGTTCCTCACTCCCATCTCCAGAGACAAATTCTAAGGCAATTAATGGGGCAATAAATTCTCGCCACAGTACATAAGACCTGCGTATTTGCCCGTCGAATAAGGGCGGGACATTGGCGACATAAAACCAGTCCGGTGCGACTGCGCCTTTTTCTGGCGGGTCAGTTAAGCGCCAATAGATGCCACAATCTTGACCAATACAATATTGCCCGTCAGGGTGAAGTTTTTGCAATATCGGTTGAATCGAGTCTGTTAGTAGAATGCTTTGGGGATGTTCCTGGAAGTTTTTCACAAAGGTGCCATCAGACTCTGGTAGCTGCGTGTGGTCTGGGAAAGGGGTAAGGTCAGTGGGGTTGATGGCAGAGGTCATAAACTTACCTTTGCACTGGTAAAGGTTGTTTTTTAGTTTAGCAATAGATTTAAGCTTCTGGTTCTACACCAAGCGATCGCAATTGAGCAATCAGAATCTCATTTCGTTGGCGTTCAAGTTCTGCGCGTTGGTGTTCAAGTTCTGCGCGTTGGTGTTCTTGTTGTGCGCGTTGGCGTTCTTGTTGTGCGCGCTGGCGTTCAAGTTCTGCTCTTTCATCGCCAGTCAACAATAAATTACCTTGCAAATCCCACCAACGTAACCAGGGCAATTCCACGTTTTGATAAACTCCAAGCCTTATGCCTAACTCCACTCCTAAAGGAGGTATAGGATAATGTCCTCGTTCATTTGCTGCTAATAACTGGTATTGTCCACCAATCAATTCATACACTTCTATACTGGCTTTATTCACTTCATAAATGCCATAAAACGGAGTCCGAATTACTTGCTCATAAATCCAAAATTTGCCCTTCCAAGGGGTTGTATCTCGTTCTTCACTCCCATCACTAGAGACGAATTCTAAGACAATTAATGGAGCGATGTGTTCTCGCCAAAATACATAAGAACGGCGCGTCAATCCATCTAGTAAGGGCGGGACATTTCCTACATAAAACCAATCCGGTGCTGCTGCTCCTTTCTCTAGAGGATCTGTCAACCGCCAGTAAATACCTAAGTCCTGACCTATACAATATTGACCTTCTGGATGTAATTGCTGGAGAATGGGTGTAATTGAATCCGTTAGTAAGATACTTTGGGGATGCTCTTGCCAATTTTTGACAAAGGTGCCGTCAGAGTCTGGTAGCTGCGTGTGGTCAGGAAATGGGGTGAGATCGGTATCGAGGTTGATTGCAGAGGTCATAAGTTACCTTTGCACTAGCTAAAGGTTGTTTTTAGTTTAGCAATAGAGGGAGAAAAAAGCGTAGGCGTAGCCCGCACTTCGACAAGCTCAGTGACCATCGTAGACATCGCACCTGTTGTGCCAAACTAGGCTCAAGTTATTAAAGCTCTATTGTGTGAGAATTAATCTAAGCATTTTGGGAGTTGCAAAGATGGCTTGGGTAGCTGGCGATCGCTTGCAAGGTGGAAAATACACCATTGAAAGAGAGTTGGGAAGAGGACGCTTTGGCATCACCTATTTGGTCAAAAATAAGAATAGCGATCGCCAAGTCATTAAAACCTTAAATGACGATTTACTAAATTCCCTGAACCAGTTGGAACGCGGACGACTGGAAACAATGTTTTGGCAAGAGGCGGTAAAACTTACTCAATGTAAACACAAACATATTGTGCAGGTTGCAGAACCGTTCAAAGAAGGAGAACACTGGTGTCTGGTAATGGAGTATGTGGATGGTGTTAGTTTGGCTGACCGTCGCCAACAAATACTTTCTGAATCAGAGGCTTTACGCTACATTCAACAAATTGGAGAAGCACTGATTAAAGTACATGAAAATCGGTTGATTCATCGAGATGTGCATCCAGGAAATATCTTTTTGCGAGTGCGAGAAGGACAGCCGGAAGCGGTGCTAATTGATTTTGGTTTAGCTCTCGATTTCGATCATATTTTAACCACAAGTAGAACAAAGGAAACTTCTGAGGGATTTACACCGCCTGAGCTTTATGCTCAACATACTAAACCAACTGGAGCATATAGCGATATTTATTCTCTGGCGGCAACTCTTTATGTGCTTTTGACTGGAAAAACACCAGTCAGTGCGCTCAAACGTAAAGCGGACAATGCTCCTTTAGTGGAACCGAAAAAACATAATCCTCAGATTAGCGATCGCACAAACCGAGCAATTTTAACAGGTATGAAGCTAGACCCGAAACAGCGATCGCAGTCAATGCGAGAATGGCTCGATTCTTTAGGGTTGACTGGGGAAAACTCGCAGCCCTCAATAATTGTACCATCTAAAACTAACTCAAATTGGGAGCGAAACATCCAGTTTTGGGGAGTGGTGATAGCAGCGATCGCAGCTTTAGGAGGCTTACTTGCAGGGGTGGGTGCTGTTATGGATAAATTAAAATCCCCTGCATCTAATAGTCCACCATCAGTATCTCCTAGTCCGTCATCTAGCAAAACACCGTAGAATTAGCTAAACTCTCATTAAAACGCTGGCATTAAAGTAATTTTTTACTTAGAGGTATTCATGCCCTGGATAGCAGGACAACAATTGCAAGGTGGCAAATATGTAATTGAGACAGTCCTGGGACAGGGAGGATTTGGGATTACTTATAAGGCTTTGCATGTTGAGCTAAACCAGACAGTTGTAATTAAGACACCTAATGAATATCTCAGCCACGATCCAGAGTATGACAAGTACATAGAGAGATTTATCCAAGAAGGGCGGATACTTGCACGCTTATCAGAAGACCCTCATCCTCACATTGTGGGAGTGATTGATTTGTTTCGGGAAGGTGCTACCCACTGTTTAGTGATGGACTTTGTTGAGGGAGAAAATTTATTTGAGGCAGTGAAGCGTAGGGGGATTTTACCAGAAGCAGAGATTGTACCCTGTATCCGCCAAATTGGGGAAGCTTTAATGGTGGTGCATCAAGCAAGGCTAGTACACCGAGATGTTCACCCTAAAAACATAATGCTGCGGAGTAATGGGAAAGCGGTTTTGATTGACTTTGGCATAGCCAAACAAGTAGTTCCTTCAACCGATAGCTCAATTAACAAGGATGGTCATAAGGCTTTCGCACCCTATGAGCAGAAGGTTAGAGGCAGTCGGGAGCTAACCGTTGATATTTATTCTCTAGCTGCCACACTCTATTATGCGGTGACAGGTCAATTCCCTACAAATTCTTTGGCTCGCAAGCTAGACAATACTTCCCTGACTCCACCTAAACAAATTAATCCAAGCATCAGCGATGAATTAAATCAAGCAATTCTCAAGGGTATAGCACTGGAGGCAAACGACCGTCCCCAGTCAATGCAGGCATGGTTGACAATGCTAGAAGCACCAAAAGCAACGCCTCCACCACCTGTTGATCGAGATTATAAAAAAGAAGTTGTTCGTCCTGAAGCCAAGCTAAACTTAAAGGCAATTCCAGGTACATCAAGTACTAAATCACTTAGAACTATTCCCTGGAGCTGGTTAATTGCTGTATTAATAAGTACCTTATTGATAGGGTACTTATTAGCTGCGTCTAACGCTTCGTACATAGTTTGGGCTGTAGCTGTGGTTTGGGCTGAGGCTATGGCTTGGACTGGAGCTTGGTCTTGGTCTTTGACTGTGGCTGAGGCTGTGGGTGTGACCGTGGTTGGGACTGTAGTTGTGACTCTGGTTGTCGCCGGGACTGTGGCTGGGAGTGTGTCTATGGCTGTGGTTGTGGCTGCGGGTATGGCTGGAGAGAATTTACGAAAATCTTTTAGCAAGATTCATACTTTTCTAATTTTAGCTAGCATTTCTAGTCTAGGCTTGGGTTTGGGATGGCTAGGACATAAGATTTTGAATACAGGTACATAGCTTACTCAAGCTTTAGAAGCTAACTGGCAAAAGATTTTGTAGCTGTTGTATCGAGTAGAAAAGCGATGTCTAAGGACAAGCTGCTACGGTCTATGCACCTTTAACCTCATACCCAAATATTAAATTTCCGGCTCAATACTAAGCACTGATTTTAAGAGTGTTGTTATAGAAGATAAGCTAGGTAAATAAACTGATATCTACATTAAAATAGTCTGCCAACGCTTCTGCTTGAATTTTACTAATGGTGTGATCGCCATTAACAATTTGCAAGGCAATTTCCAATGAACCAATTACCTCAGCTAATGCTTCTGTTGTAGTATCGCGTGCGTCCATCAGATGCACTAACATCGAATTGGGCGTACCTTGGGGAATTGGGTAATGGGTTTCTTCAAACTGCTCAATTAAAGTCACCAACAGTTGCAACAGCATTTCTTCTTCTGGTGTACGATTGGGACGATGTTCTAAAGTTAATGCGAGTGCGATCGCTTGTTCGTTTTCTGCATCCGTGGTAATGATTTTTGGCTGATACTCGGCTAGCAATTTACCATAAGATTCTGGATTAAAAGTACGGGTCATTTTTCCATTTATCCTTATCATATTTAGCGTGAGTCAGGACATATTTAATATAGATTCTTTGAGTTTCGTAAACAATAAAAGTGACGCTTCTCTCTGTTATCTTTTTTCTATTGGTTCACCATATAACCAAAAATCTCCCGAATTGAATTCGGGAGAGTGTCAAAAAACCCAAATGTATTGTCTTTATTAAATAACAACCTCTTGCTTAGGCTTCCGCGCTGGACGCTTGCGTTCGCTGCGACGAACGCCCCCTGCCATTTTGTATTCATCGCTATTCTTGCCATACTTTGCAGCTACGCTGACTAACACATGTTCTGTTAGTTCCATCAGCGATTTTTCGGCTAATTCAAAGGCTCCCTGAGTTAGATCCACCGTCGAGAGGGTGGAGTTATGAGCTTCCAACTTGTCCTGTGTTTTTTTGATGGCGGCGGCAAAGGTGTCAATAGTGACTCCATTACCTAAATCTAAGGTAGGACTAATCGATTTCAAACCTGCAATCCGACGCTGTGCCCTATCAAGTACTTTAGATCCACGTTTTGGACGTGACATAAATAACCTTCCTTTTTTTAATCATGCACTAGGATAAAAACTGACTTATATCCTTGTCTTTACACCATTAGGATAAACAAAATCGGGGTAATTAATACCTGTAATTTCAGTATTATTTAAACTATTTAATACAAAATTTATTATAATTTTTACGTGATTTTATTGATAGATGTCCGAATTCAACAAACGACCGCCCGAATTCAACAAACGACCGCCTGAATTCAACAAACGATCGCCCGAATTCAACAAACGATCGCCCGAATTCAACAAAC